>CAZOOH010000040.1:0-11524 GCA_964581375.1 uncultured Muribaculaceae bacterium | reverse complement strand
CGACCGCGCGGCTCCCAAGGTGGCGCTCTCCCGCCTGCGCAAGGCGCCGTTTTTGTCGCTTGGGAATAGAGCCCTTTGGTTAATAGGCTTTGGACGTGGTGGTTCATATTTTGCCACATCGCCTTTATCGCCCATAGTACTCTCATCTCCTTTGTTAGCCTTACTCCCGACAATTGCCGATTTTGATTTTTGAACAAGACGAATCTCCTCCTTTGGTTTGGGATTTGTAGTTCTTGGTTCGTTTCCGGTTTTTACCTCTATAGGTTTAGGAAGAGGAGGTAATTCGGTGTAATCAATAACAATACCCTTTTCCACCGGAGGCGGATATATTCTTTTTAGTCCCGCAGAAGCCAAAACCAAAAAGAGGACAATATGTATTGCCCCGGTAAAGAGTAGCCCGAATTTAAGAGCCTTCTTCTCCTCTTTAGTTCTGGAAGTGGGAATTTTTGACATAATCTACTCTGCAGCAGTTGCTAAAATTATTTTATACTGATTTCTTTTTGCAATATTCATAACCTGTACAACCTGTTCCATTGGTACAGTTTTGTCTACATGTAAAGAGATTGTAGGGTCCTCATCATTTTGCAACTCTTTTGTAACTATCGGCTCAATATCTTCAAAATTCACAGGAGTGGTACTCCCGTTAATATGATAAGAAAAGGTGTTTTGAGGCAGATAGTGTTTGATTGAGATCGTTACAGCCGGTTTTGCCGAAACCTGATTGCTGCTTTTAGGCAGCAAAAGTTTTAGAGCATTTGGATTAACCAAAGTTGAAGTAACCAGGAAAAATATTAACAACAAAAATACAATGTCTGTCATAGAAGACATGCTGAAAGAAGGTTCTACTTTTGCTCTGCGTTTGATAGCCATACTATTTTCCGTTATTTATCGGTTCGTGGAGCAAATCCATAAACTCGATTGTATTACTCTCCATTTTATAAACAATATCGTCAATTCTTGCAACCAGATAGTTGTATCCGAAGTATGCCATAATACCGACGATAAGACCGGCAACAGTTGTTACCATAGCTGTATAAATACCTCCGCTAAGGAGTGTTATATCAATATTGTTACCTGCTTGAGACATATTGTAAAATGCCTGAATCATACCTAAAACAGTACCGAGAAATCCAAGCATAGGCGCTCCACCTGCAATTGTTGCCAGAATCGGAAGCCCCTTTTCAAGCCGCGAAATTTCTACATTACCCATGTTTTCTACAGCAGTCTGGATATCGTTAAGCGGCCTGCCAATTCTTTCGATTCCTTTTTCAATAAGCCTTGCAATAGGTGTCTCCTGCGACTCGCACAAATTAATGGCAGCTTTTATTTTGCCTTCATGAATATAATCGTGAATATTTCTCATGAAATTTTGGTCAATATGAGCTGCTTTACGAATAGCCCACCATCTCTCTCCGAAAATGTATATTGCCGCGAATGAGAGTAAAAGAATAGGAATCATTATCCAACCCCCTTTAATTGCCATATCAATAAGAGAGAAAGAGATCTCCTCTTTGTGAGGAACGCTGTTTACAATGGCCTCTGTACCGCTTTGTGCCGCCAAGAGCATAAAATTAATCATCATAAGTATTTAGTTATTTTATATTTCAAAACATTTTTCGGGATATTCAATATTACACAAAAAAAGGGCTTTAGCCGGAACAGAGTTCCCCGCTTTACCTCTGTCTTTTGCATCTAAAATTCTCTCAATCCAGTCGGGCTCATTTTTACCTCTTCCTACTTCAAGAAGTGAGCCAACAATTGCCCGTACCATATTTCTGAGAAATCTGTCGGCAGTTATTGTAAAACAAATCTTATTTTTATCAACGAGTTCCCATTTTGCTTCTGTTATTGTGCAGATGTGAGTTTTTACGTCGGAATGAAGTTTTGCCATACTTGTAAAATCTCTTTTTCCTAACAAAAATTTACACGCTTCATTCATTTTTTCAATATCGATTGAATAATGATAATGGTATGAAAAATCTTGGGCAAAAGGGTCTTTTGCCAAGTGAACGAAGTATTTATATGTTCTTGCTGTAGCGTCGAATCTTGCGTGAGCCTCATCATTTACACGTTTGATGTCATTTATGACTATGTCAGAAGGTAAAATGGCATTTAATTTGTAAATATGCTTCGAGGAATCTTTTCCGACAAATTGAAATTCTGAGTCAAAGTGAGCTATATAGTTGATTGCATGGACTCCTGAGTCGGTACGTCCTGCACCGGTTACTGCAACTTTCTCTCCGGAATAGAGAGTTAAGGCACTCTCTAAACTTGTTTGAACAGAGGGCTTGTTTGGCTGAGACTGCCAACCCGAAAAAGAGGTTCCTCTATAAGAAAGACAAATAAAAAAACGCATTGGAAAAATTAAGTTAAATTTGTGGTTTAACAAGACAAAAATACAAAATCATTCAATATGGAAACCTTTAATATCAAAGAGCTGAACGAAAAAATTCAAAAAGAGAGCGCTTTTGTTGATATTATTACAATGGAAATGAACAAAGTCATTGTAGGACAAAAGCATTTAATCGAAAACCTATTAATCGGATTATTGGCAGATGGTCATATTTTGCTTGAAGGTGTACCCGGATTGGCAAAAACATTGGCTATAAACACGCTGGCATCAATAATTGATGCTCAATTCAAAAGAATCCAGTTTACCCCGGATCTGCTGCCTGCCGACTTAACAGGAACTTTGATATACAGTCAAAAAAGTGAGCAATTTCAAATTAAGAAAGGTCCAATCTTTGCCAATTTTATTCTGGCAGATGAAATAAACCGTTCTCCGGCAAAAGTTCAATCTGCACTGCTTGAGGCAATGCAGGAGAGGCAAGTAACAATAGGAGAAGAGAGCTTTAAACTGCCGCAACCATTCCTGGTTATGGCTACTCAAAACCCGATCGAACAAGAGGGAACCTATCCGCTTCCGGAAGCTCAGGTTGACCGTTTTATGCTAAAAGTTGTGGTTACCTATCCTAAAAAAGAGGAGGAGAAGCTGATTATAAGAATGAATAATACCGGTACTTTTCCTAAGGCCAGCACTGTTCTTAAACCGGAAGATATTATTCGTGCAAGAGAGGTGGTTAAAGAGGTTTATACCGATGAAAAAATTGAAAAATATATTGTCGATATTGTATATGCGACAAGAACTCCGGAAGAGTACGGTCTTGCAAAACTGAAAGATCTTATCTCTTATGGTGCCTCTCCTAGGGCAAGTATTTCTTTGGCTATGGCATCGAAAGCCTACGCTTTTATTAAGCGCAGAGGCTATGTTATTCCTGAGGATGTAAGAGCAGTGTGTTATGAAGTGCTCCGTCACAGAATCGGATTGACATATGAAGCTGAGGCTGAGAACATCACTACAGAGAATATCATCACTGAAATCATGAATGCTATAGAAGTTCCTTAATAGCTATGGATACAACCGAATTACTAAAGAAGGTCAGGAAAATCGAAATAAAAACAAGAGGGTTGTCGCGTCAGATCTTTGCCGGCGAGTACCACTCTGCTTTTAAGGGGAGAGGTATGGCTTTTAGTGAAGTAAGAGAGTATCAATACGGAGATGATGTGAGAAATATGGACTGGAATGTTACTGCCAGATTGAACGCTCCTTATATTAAGGTTTTTGAGGAGGAGAGGGAGCTCACGGTTGTTCTTCTTGTTGATATGAGCGGGTCTCGTCTTTTTGGTACGAAAGTTAAGACTAAGAGAGAGTTGATGACCGAGATTTCTGCTGTTCTGGCATTTTCGGCATCGGCAAATAACGATAAAGTTGGTGCTCTCTTTTTTAGCGACAGGGTGGAGAAGTTTATCCCTCCTAAAAAGGGGAGGAGTCATCTGCTTAGAATAATAAGGGAGTTGATTGAATTCGAACCTCAGGGATCGGGAACAAATATTTCTGAGGCGTTGAGGTATTTGACCAATGCTATTAAAAAGAGATGTACTGCTTTTTTGATTTCGGACCTGGTTGATGTAGACAAAATGAGTAAACCGAAATATGAGGATGCAATTAAAATTGCAGCTAACAGACATGACTTGTCGGTTATAAATATTTTTGATCCAAGGGACAGGGAACTGCCCGATGTGGGTCTAATTTCGGTCAAAGATTTTGAGACCGGTGAATTAAAGATGGTCGATACTTCAAACAAAAACGTAAGAAAGAATTTCGAAGAGTGGAACAGAGCATTGCTTCTATCTACTAAACAGGTTCTTAACAGATACAAAGTAGATTCTGTAAGTATCGGAACAGACCAGGATTATGTAAAGGGATTAATGTCTTTATTTAATGCACGTTAATATGATTACAAAAGATACATTATTAATCGGGGATCAGACAACTCTCACTTTCAAAACGCTTGTGCCTAAGGGGGCTAAATTTTTCTTTCCTAAACCTGACAGCTCTTTAAATGGACTTGAGATAGTCGGGATTCCTAAAATTGATACTTTAAATACAACTTCTGCAGGTACTGAATTGCAAACAAAGATTGTACTTACATCTTTTGACAGCGGGTCTCACTATTGGCCTAAGCTTCCTGCTTATATTCAAAAACCTGACGGTTCTGTGGATACAGTATGGTTTGACGGTAAGGAAATCCAATACTCTACAATACAAATTGATACTACTTCTTTTAAACCATATGATATTAAAGGGCAGATGGAGTATCCGATTACTTTGAAAGAGGTATTGATGTGGGCCGGAATTGCCCTTTTATTTGCGTTGATTGTTTTCTCGATTGTTCGTTTTATAAAGAGGAGGAAGATGAAAAGGAGTTTCTTCGAGAAACCGAAACAGAGTGATCCGCCTTATTTGATCGCATTGAGGGATCTTGAAAAGATTCGCTCTGAATCTTTATGGCAGAACGGAAAAGAGAAGCTATATTATACTTATATAACTGAGGTTCTAAGGGTTTATATTGAGGCGCGCTTTAATATTAATGCTATGGAATATACTTCGGCCGAAATTCTTAGGGATTTGTCGGGTGCAGGTATAGATAAAAATACTTTTGCTTTGCTCAAGGATTTACTTGGGGTTGCCGATCTTGTTAAGTTTGCAAAATATAAAGCATCTGCCGATGAAAACGAGGGTGCTGTTCCTGCAGCAATTAAGTTTGTCCAAAATACTCATATAGAAGAACCTGTTAAAGAAAAGGGGGAATAGTATGTTTTTTGAATATCCAAAACTTCTTTTTTTAGAGCTGATTTTAATTCCTCTCATATTTTATTATGTCTGGAGGGAGATCAAGGGTAAACGCCCGGCGTTGAGAGTTTCGTCAATATTACCCTTCGGAGGAGGTGAAGGGCGTTTAAAAAAGATAGTGAGGCATCTGCCGTTTATTCTAAGGGCGTTTGCTCTCTCTTTGTTGATTCTGGCAATTGCTCGTCCTAAATCTTCGGAAGATTTTACAAAAGTTGATACTGAAGGGATTGATATAATTCTCTCTCTTGACGTCTCTACAAGTATGTTGGCCCGGGACTTTACTCCGGACAGGATAAATGCCGCTAAAAATATCGCTGCCAGTTTTATTGCGGAAAGGCTCAATGACCGTATGGGTATTGTGGTTTTTGCCGGTGAGAGTTATACTCAATGTCCGTTGACTACCGACAGGGTTACATTGATAAACTTGTTGAATGATATTGAAACGGGACTTATTGAAGATGGAACGGCAATTGGTAATGGTTTGGCAACTTCGGTTTCGAGGCTTAAAGAGTCATCTGCCAAAAGTCGGATAATTATTTTACTTACCGATGGTGTAAATAACAGGGGTGAAATATCGCCTCTGATGGCTGCTGAGATTGCTAAGACTTATGGTATAAGGGTTTATACTATCGGAATAGGCGCAATGGGTATGGCTCCTTATCCTGTGATGACTCCTTTTGGTGTGTCAATTCAACAAGTTGAAGTTCAGATAGATGAGGAGTTGCTTAAAAAGATTGCCGATGAAACGGGCGGTAAATATTTCAGAGCTACTGACAATACAAAACTGCTTCAGATTTACGGCGAAATTAATAAAATGGAGAAGAGCAGAACCATAATAGATTCTTTCCCAATTTACAAGGAGTTGTTTATGCCTTTTGCACTGGCTGCTGCTATTGCTTTTGCGATTGAATTATTACTTAGATTTTTTGTTTTACGGAGATTACCTTAATATGTTACAGTTTGCTAATACAGAATATCTGTTGTTGATACTTTTGATTCCTTTTCTGTTCTTGTTTTATTTCCTGAGCAGAAGGGCAAAACGTTCAAAATTGGAGAGATATGGTGATATTGATTTAATAAAGAGGCTAATTCCTGATTTCTCTTCCGGAAAGGGTTGGCTTAAAATTGTCCTGCTCTCTTTGTCGCTCTTTTTCTTGTCGATAGGTTTGGCAAGGCCTCAGATTGGAGCTCGTCTTAAAGAGGTCGACAGAAAGGGTGTGGAAATTATGATTGCCCTCGATGTGTCTAATTCAATGCTGGCTGAGGATTATACTCCGAACAGACTTGAAAGGGCAAAGCTTGCTATTTCCCGTATTTCCGATAAGTTGAAGGAAGACAGAATCGGATTGGTTGTTTTTGCAGGCAAGTCTTATGTGCAGCTTCCTATAACTTCGGACTATGTATCTGCAAAAATCTTTTTGAATTCAATAAATACAGGCTCGGTCTCTGTCCAGGGAACAGCTATGGGTGATGCTATAAATACAAGTATAAAGGCTCTTGGCTCGGAAACGCAGAATAATAAAGCTATAATTTTAATTACTGATGGGGAGAATCATGAAGATGATCCGGTTGATGCTGCTAAAACTGCTAAGGGTCTGGGAATTACTGTTCATTGCATTGGAATCGGATCGTTAGAGGGTAAGCCTATTCCTGCCGGTAACGGAGAACTGCTTAAAGATAAGGATGGTAATATAGTTGTTACTAAACTGGATGAGGAGGGGCTGGTTAAAATTGCTGAAGCGGGCGGAGGTTCATATGTAAGAGCTGGTAATAATGAATTCGGCCTTGATGTCATAATTGACAAGATTCATAATATGGAAAAACAACAATTTAAAGCAATTGTCTTTGAAGACTATAATGAACAATTTATGTATTTTTTGTCAATTGCTTTGTTTTTCCTTATTTTGGAATTTATGATTGGTGAGAAAAGAGGAAAGAAAATATTTTAGAGGAATGAAAAGATTTTTATTAGTTGCATTTTTGGTTTCATTATCTTTTTCGGCCTGGGGGCAGAAGGAGAAGAGATTTGCAAGAGAGGGTAATTCACTCTATAAAGACGGCGATTTCCAAAAAGCTGAGGTTGAGTATAGAAGGGCCTTGGAAAAAAATCCTCTTGCAACAAAGGTTATTTATAATTTGGGGAACACTTTATACAAGCAGAATAAAGCTGAAGAGGCTGTTAAAACTGTAACTCCCGTATTGGATTCAATCAAGGATATCTCTTCACGTTCAGACGTTTATCACAATTTGGGGAATTATAATTTATCTCAAAAAAAATATCAGGAGGCTATAGATTCTTATAAAAATTCATTGAGGGAGAGGCCTTACGATATGGAGACTAAATCGAATCTGGCTTATGCTCAGAAAATGTTGAAGAACCAACAGGATAAGCAGAAAAATGACCAAAATAAGGATCAGAACAATAAGGATAACAAAGATCAGGATAAGAAGAATAATAAGAATGATAATCAGAACAAGGATCAAAAACAGAATCCCGATAATAAGAATAACCCTCAGAATCAACCTAAGATAAATAAGGAGAATGCTGACCAAATGCTTCAGGCTATCCAAAATAAAGAGGATCAAACTCAAGACAAGGTAAAAAAGGAAAAAGTAAAGGCTATGATGAAGAATCAGCCCGAAAAAAATTGGTAAATTGAATTTTAAATATGAAAAAGTACAGAGCAGTTTTTATTTTACTTTTTTTAATTTCCGGTAAGGCACTGTTTTCACAGTCATTGACTGTTGATGCACCGGGAGTGGTAGAAATTGGAGAGACTTTCCAAATTATATATAAAGCATCTGCCCAACCGACCTCTTTTAACGGACCGGACTTCGGTAAACTTGATGTTTTGGTTGGTCCTATGTCTTCGACAATGTCGTCCACTCAAATTATTAATGGAAAACGCACTGATTCTTTTGAGGTGAATTATACTTATACTCTTCAGGCTTCTTCTGAAGGCAGATATACTATTTCGGCGGCTTCTATGGTTATAGGTAATAAAACATATTATTCTAAAGGGGTTGTTATTGAGGTTGTAAAGGGCGAAGGTGGGCAAAAGTCCTCTTCGCAAAAATCATCTGCCACTCTCTCTGAGGGCGATATTTTTCTAAGGACTACTGTTAATAAGCATAGTGCAGTTAAGGGAGAACCTATTACTGCAACAATAAAACTTTTTACTAAGGTTGCAATTGGCGGGTTTGAAGATGTTAAATTCCCTACTTTCAATGGTTTTTGGAGTCAGGAGATTGATACACCTCAAAGTATTGAATTTCAAAGGGAGAATGTGGATGGAAAAATTTACAATTCTGCTCTGATTAAAAAATATATTCTAGTTCCTCAACAAACTGGTAATCTCGTGATTGACCCTGCAGAGATGATTACTCAAGTTCAATTAAAGAATGGCAGTAAAAGCGGTAATATGTTTGATGAGTTTTTTGAATCATATTCGACTGTAAAAAAACGATTACGCTCTTCGGCGGTTAAAATTTCGGTTTCGCCATTACCTGGTAATGCACCTAAATCATTTACGGGTGGAACCGGAGATTTTAGAATGAGTGCATCTCTCAGTAAGGATTCTGTTAATGCTAATGAAGCGGTTTCGGTTATTGTCAGAATAAGTGGAACAGGTAATATTAATTTAATCGAGAAACCTGCTTTTTCGTTGCCTTCGGAATTTGAGTCGTATGATGTTAAAATTTCGGACGAAAGCAAAGCTTCCGGACAGGGAATTACAGGATCGAAACAATTTGAATTTCCTTTTATTCCGAGAAATCCGGGGATCTATTCCATCCCTGAGATTGAGTTCTCTTATTATGATATTAGTAAAAGAAAGTACATTACGCTTACTTCGGATAAGATGACTTTAAGGGTTGGAAAGGATGTAAACGGCGGTGTCTCAAACTCATCTGCACTTCAATTGGGGGTTAATAAACAAGCGGTTAAAAATATTGGAAGTGATATTAGCTATATTAAAAGAAATTTTACTTTATCTAAAAAGAACCACTTCTTTTTAGGATCGGTTTATTTCTTTGTATCTCTGTTTACTCTTTTTTTACTCTACTATTTTTCTTTAATTGTTTTGAAAAAGAGAATTGAAATGCAGAAAGATATTGCAGGTAGAAAAAACAGACGTGCCAATAAAGTTGCCAAAGCCCGGCTTAATAAGGCTGAATCACTTCTGAAACGCAATATGATTGACGAGTTTTATGAGGAGTTGCATAGGGCGATTCTTGGTTATTCATCCGATAAACTTGCTTTAAATATTGCTGATTTATCTAAAGAAAATATCAAGGATAGTTTAGAAAAAAGGGGTGTTAAACCTGAGCTTATTGCATCTTTGCTTGAGCTTCTGGATGCCTGTGAATACGCACGTTACTCGCCGGATTCTGGTAGCGGCGGAATGGAAATAAACTATAAAAAGGCTATTGATTTAATTTCTGAAATGGAGGCTTAACGATGAAAAGAATTTTATTTATTATACTGTGTTTTGTTTCTGTTGTCGTAAATGCTCAACAAAAAGAGTCATGGAACAAAGCAAATGAGTTGTATTCTGCTTCGAATTATACTAGTGCGCTAGAACAATATCAGTCAATTGAAAATGCCGGTTACTCTTCGAAAGAGCTGTTTTATAATATTGGGAATTGTTATTTTAAATTGAAGGATTACGGGCATTCAATTTTAAATTATGAAAGAGCACTTAAATTTGATCCTTCCGATAAAGATGTCCTCAGAAATATTGAGATTGCAAGAGATTATACTCCCGATAAAATTGAGGTATTGCCGGAATTTATTTTAAGAACCTGGATCCGAAACCTGAATTATTCGTTTTCGGCCAACACATGGAGTTATACAGGATTGGTTTTTCTATCTTTATCTTTATTGGCACTATTGTCGTTTAAATTTAACAGTCGCTCTCTTATTAAAAAACTATCTTTTGTTTCAATATTTATTGGTTTATTATTGACTGTATCTTCGTTCTTGTTTTCATTGAATCAAGTGAACGACTTCAGAAACAGAGAATATGCTATAATTATGAAACCTGTATCTTCTGTAAAAAGTTCACCGGATGAAGCTGGTAAAGACGTATTCATTCTTCATGAGGGCACTAAAGTTAAGATAATTGACAAAATCTCCCGCTGGAACAGAGTAATTCTGACAGACGGGAGAGATGGTTGGATTCAAGAAGAAAACCTGGAAATTATTTAATCTTTATAGAGATTTTCTCTTGAGAGCAGATGATCTAGATTGGCCAGCCCGTAGTAAACAATTGCCATCACTACAGCTGTTTGATCTTCGTACTCTTTAATGCTTTTGTTAAACATATCTCTTTCAGTATGCCAAATCTCAGAATAATTGAAGTTATAGCCTTTTTTATCCTCAAGGTTGAAATTCATTACAGGCACACCGTACATTGCAAAATAGGCATGGTCAGAGCCTCCGGCTGTAACAGGTCTTGGTCGTGGTTCTCCTTGACGTTTTGAAACAACAAACGGAAATTCGGGATTTATATTATTTACATAGCTGCATATTTTTAAGAAATCTTCATACATAGATTCGGTAACAGTGATTCCTGTCGGTACAGTAGGGCCTCCGTCTCTGTTGAAATAGTTGGAAATCTTATCAAGATTATTCATGTTCTGTTCAACCCATCTTTTAGAACCAAGTAAACCGAACTCTTCGGCTGCCCACACAGTAAACATAATGCTTCTCTTCGGTTTTGCTCCCGATAATGCTAATATTCTTGCTGCCTCCATATTTGGAGCAACTCCGGATCCGTCATCTACACCACCTGACGCAACATCAAATGCATCAAGGTGAGCACCTGACATAACATATTCGTCTGGAAATTCTGAACCCCTTATAATACCTATGACATTATAATACTTTACAGGACCCATTTTAAAATGATTTCTTATGTCGAATTCAAGTTGAAAATATTGACGTTCTTTAACTTTTTGAGCAATTATTTTATATTGATGTTCATCTAGTTTTATATCGGGACATGTTGGCAGTTTTTCCCAACTTAAACTGTCGAGATTTTTCCTGTCGTAAAGAGCTTGTATTGGCAGTTTTGCGCTTTGAATAATCCCAAGGATTCCTGCTTTGCGCATCTCTTTATAAAACAATGCAGGAGCATCTTTAAACTCTTTAGGCTCCAGCTTCTTTTTGGGATTTGTTTTATTGACATTAGCAATGGAATCATTATATTTTGCAATTTCAGAATTGTATGCAATTATTTCGGCTCTTTCGTTGTCGGCTTTCTCAGAGAAATCTATTGGCCAACCGTTATTCTCTCCTGTTATCAAAACCCATGCACCCTTAAGTAC
>CAZOOH010000039.1:0-11577 GCA_964581375.1 uncultured Muribaculaceae bacterium | reverse complement strand
TCTCTATTAAACTATAAAATTATGTACAAAAAAACGTCACTACTACTATTAGTTTTAATTTTCTTCTTTGGTTGTACAAAGATTGAAAACGATTCTGCCATTTTTAACAAAACGGCTCAAGTTAATAATGAAAATCTGACAAAATTTGCTGTAAGTCAAAAGAGTGTTGAAAAATACATTCAAATCACTAATGCTAAGAAACCGGATCTTATTGTCAAAGAAATTGTACCGATTGTAAAGGGTGCAGATACTCTTCTTTATATAATAAATTTTGCAAACGACAGAGGTTGGAATATTGATGGGAAATATCGGGTATTCAATTGGTATGGAATATGGGTATAACTCTCAAGCAGAGACAGAAGATTTAGTAGGATATTTCTCAAATAACGGAGTAAATTGTACTTATGGTGACTATAATTCTTCAATTATAAGAAACAATTTAAATAATCAAATGCCAGTTATTTTAAAAGCTTATGCAACAAGATATTTACATTATTACGCCGGGATTCCAATAGGACCATATAGTTATAAAAATGGACATGCTTGGATTGCGAATGGTATTGAAGACTTAAAAGTGCATTATAAATACTATTATCAATGGTTCTCAAAAGACAATCCACTTCCTGAAGTTGATTTATTAGATACCGAACATATTCGTACAGAAGAACAGGATTTAGTAACCAATTCTTATCTTTTAATGAACTGGGGGTATGATGGCTTATGGGATCAAGGGCGTTATCAATTTAGTATTGACGCAATATGGGAAGCAAATGAGAATAGTTATCAGTATATTAAAAAAATGATATATAATTTTAGCAAACAATAAGATTATGAAATATAAAATCGGTCTTTTATTATTGACAATAATTTGTGCTTCATGTTCAAAAGATGACCAAAATCAAGAAAGTACTTCTTTAGCATTTTTCCCTCGACATTGTAACAATATTTATATAATTCCGGGGGCAATAGCAAAAACGAATTCAGGAAGCTATACTAAATATAGAGATAGTGAGCAAAATGGCGAAATCAATGGAGATAGTTTGATATTATCAATCTTAACTTCAAGTTATGATATTTCAAATTTATATGCAAGGGGTTATCCCGGTCTTTTGTATCCTACTAGTCTGGATCAACATGTAGATAATCATAACCAAAATATTGAAACACAAATTACATTACTTTATAAAAAAACTTGGTCAAGTACTATTCCTACAAAGTCTGATGCTAATAGTGTTCTTTTTATGGAATATCGGCTTGATGGAATTAGGAGCTTGAAAATAAGCACTCTGAATACGAAACTTTTCGGTATTGAACCAGGCGGTTCATTAAATGAATTTTTTAAAATTATATATTACAATCCGCAAATAATAATATCTTCAACTACCCAAAATTTGCTTTATCCAGGGTCAATTGCAGATTTACCCACCTCCATCGACGAATGGCTCGCTATATCGCCAATGGCTCAACCGGCGATGTATCTGGAGCTAAAATCTGCCCCTCCGGAGCTTCCTCAAACCGTTCAATTTACTGTAGAGATGGAAACAGATACCGGCACAAAACTATCCTATACATCGTTCCCGGTAACATTAACCAAGTAAGTTCATTTTTTTAGGGCGCAACAAGCTTCTTGCATATAGCTCATTATATGTAATTTACAAAATAAAAAGCGCTTCATTGGGAAAAATAGTATTAATTACATTTTTTGTTTATAATATTGTAAAGATGTTTCATAATTATTTAAAAAATAAGGATTTTGTAAGGATTAAATAAGGATTTTGAAAGGATTATTAAATAAACTGGTTTTAACTTTGAAAATAAATACTTATTAAACAATATTTTTATGAACAAACAACCGTACTTACTACTATTTGCATTATTATTTCTAATATGCGCTTGTCGTAAAGATGATGGAAATAGTTTTGATGCATCTATCGATTTTAAACCGAGATACTTTACTAATATATGCATAAACCCAGGAGAAAAAAATATTATAAACTTTGACAACGTAACTCACTACGAGTACACCGACCTCAAGGATAATACAGTAGTGCCGTTTAATAAGTTTTTCCTGTCAATTATAACTTCAAATTTCAATCTTTCGACACTCATAAATCGTGATTGGCCCTCAATATATTTTCCTTTTGAAATACTAAACGATAAACTTGATAATCATAATCTAGAATTAGAATCACAAATTATTATTGATTACAAACTAAGCTTAGAAAAAAATACTAAAAGTGGAAATTATGCATCAAATATAATTTCCATGGAATATAGACTTACCCCAATAAAAAACATTATAATTACTTCCAATAGTGTGCTTTTTGGTAAAAACTCAGGTGAAATTCTTAATGATTATTTTAAAATTGTTAATTATGTCCCACATTTTATTATTTCGTCACAAATAAACAGACTCATATATGGCTTTTCCGATGTACTCCCCACCTCCATCGACGAATGGCTCGCTCTGTCGCCAATGGCTCAACCGGCGATGTATCTGGAGCTAAAATCTGCCCCTCCCGAACTGCCGCAAACCGTTCAGTTTACTGTAGAGATGGAAACAGATACCGGTGCAAAACTATCCTATACTTCGTTCCCGGTAACACTGACGAGATAAAGAGATACATAAAATTATTGCTTTTACAAAAAACCAAAATCTACTTATATGAAAAAATACGTTTTAATCTTAATAGCTTTATTGGTAGCATTTTCTTGTAAGAAAACTGATGTAACCGAAGGAAATTCTTTAGTTTTCTACCCCAGAAACGTAAACAATGAATATATTATACCTGGTAAAGTTATAAATACTGACAATAACGGAGTTATTTATAAAGACATTCGCGATATTGAACCTAACAGTTCTGTACATTATAATGAATTGTCATTAGCACTTTTAACTTCAAATTTTGATATTTCCGGTCAATATGAGAGAGGTTTTCCGGGGGTAAATTTCTTCGATAGAACAACTAATATTAATACGCATAATTCTGGTATTGAATTACAAATAAACTTAAGTTATAAAAAATCATATCCCAAATCAGTTACAAAAGCGAATAGTGAGGCTAATGATATAATCCGTATGGAATATAGATTAAACGGTATTAAAAATATTAAAATTAGTTCGTTAAATACTACATTATTCGGACAAAGTCCAGGACAGTCACTTAATGACTATTTTTTTATCGGAAAGTATATTCCACAAATTATAATTTCTTCTACAAACTTAAATCTTCTGTATGGTTTCAAATCAAAAACTCTCCCCACCTCCATCGACGAATGGCTCGCTCTGTCGCCAATGGCGCAACCGGCAATGTATCTGGAGCTAAGATCTGCCCCTCCGGAACTGCCGCAAACCGTTCAATTCACTGTAGAGATGGAAACAGATACCGGCGCAAAACTATCCTATACTTCGTTCCCGGTAACTTTGACAAAATAAAAATTGAACAATGAAGCTATTTAATGGATTGATTATAACAATAATCTTAATACTCTCATCGTGTATAAGAGATATTGATATTGAACCCGGTTATAAAGAGAAGGTGGTTGTTAACTGTCTTCTCTATAATGACACCATACAAAAACTGAGTATTACAAAAAGTGTAAAAATTACCGATTCTTATGCATTTTTGGAGATTCGTGATGCCGATATTACTCTATATAAAGAGAATGAGATTGTCGGTAAGTTTACTAGAGTCGGTTATGATGACTGGCGAATTAAATATACTCCTGTGGCCGGATCTAAATACTCCCTGAAGGTGGTTTTGACAAATGGCACAATATTAACTGCATCAACAACAATGCCATCCAGAACAATAATCAATCCATCGACTGTTGCTTCTTCAGGTGTAAGCAAATTCTTCAGGCAATATTCTGCCGATTGGCCGCTTTGGATATATGCCCTCTCGACAAGTCAAGTAAATGTACTAAAGCCCTCTCCCGATGACGGATTACTGACCGAAATAGGCACCAACCATCCTTTTGTCGATAATTTCACCAAAATAGGCTCATTATCGGCTTTTGTCAACGAAAGCACAACACCTGCTTACAAACGTTACATAAGAATATCGGAGTTTGCATTAAATTCAGAGCCCTATATCGAATTTTGTATTCAAGCAGGGTATTCAAATACCGGATTTATTATGTTTCGGACAGCATCTGCCGAATATGATAAATATCTTAAATCGAGCATTGAGAAAATTATTATGGTTCAAAACGAAGATGATCCCGTTCAATGGTTCGACGAAGAGTCAATTTATACAAATATTGTGAACGGAAGCGGAATATTTGGAGCATATTATGAACAATACATTTTAACCCGAAGGTAATATGCATTCAAAAAAAACATTTTTCTTATCACTCTTTTTGGCAATTTCGGTTTTTTGTAATTCGCAGGAGGTCGATTCGCTTAAAATCAAAAAAGATTCAATAAAATTAAGAACTCTTAACTCTGTCACTTTTGTTGGCACTAAAAATAAGGGACGCAATAACCGGTATCAATATGATCTTAAAGAGATTAAACCTCTTGTTAGTGTAATAGGAGAGTCCGATGTTTTAAGGTACATAAGTGTACTGCCCGGAATCTCTCAGGGAATGGAGGGTGGCATGGGTTATTTTGTGAGAGGAGGCAATAGTGGCAATAATCGAATCGAGTTTGATCAGGTTCCGGTTTTCGGAACCAGTCATATTTTTGGACTATTCTCGATTTTTCATCCAAAAGTTGTTGGCTCTGTTACGTTTAATACAGGTAAGATTCCTGCTGCTTCTGGCGATATGATAGCATCGTTGTGTAGCATAAAATCGGTAATTCCGGACTCAGTATCTACCAATACAAGTTTGTCAATATCTCCATTTATGGCAGGATTAAGTTTCTCTACTCCAATAATTAAAAACAAACTTACGATTATTGCAGCAGGCAGAGTTTCATTACTTAAGCCTGAGATAATGATTCTTAAGAAGATTGTTGAATTAGAGGGGGATACTTCACCGGAAACAACCGATTTGTATTTAAAATTGCGATACAATGCCGGGAATAAACATATTATAAGTTTCAGTTCATATTTTAGTAATGATTTTTTTAAGTTTTCCAGTTTAAGTACAACCGATTTAAATTGGGGGAACTCAATTTACCAATTCAACTGGGATTGGAAAATAGATAGTACCCTAAATTTAAGCACAGTAGTATATTCTTCGTCATACAATTCAGGTGAACAATTTGTATTCTATGACGAAAACACCAATGTTCCGGAAGATGGATTTAGTGTAATGTCCCGCCTCAATGAGCAGGCGATTAAATCTACTCTAAAGTATGAGGAAAAAAACTACTCAATTTCAGGTGGTATTTCGGTGCAAAAACAGAAATTTAAACCATTTTCGGAGCAAATCTACCTTATAGACAATGATCCTTATACTATTAAAAACGAATATAATACAAGTATTATAACTCTTTTTTCAGATGCTAATTACAAAATCGATAAATTTTACTTCTCGGCAGGTATAAGAAGCAGCTTGTATAATAATGAAAATCAAAATTATTGGAAAAATAATCTTCGTCTGAGTGCCGGTTATGAAATTACGGGTGAGTCCGGAGTTGAGTTATGTTTTGACCAATTTACTCAGTTTCACCATTTACTGGAAGGTTTACCATCCGGATGGCCTTTAGATCTTTTAGTCCCTTCAAATAAGAGATTTTCTCCGGAAAGCGCGAACCAGATTTATATAGGGGGGTATTTTGTCTATAAAAAATTCCTTTTATCGGGAGGTGTATATTACAAATCAATGACGAATCTGGTCAGTTACAAAAGTGCTTTGAACTTTTTCGGTACCGTTAATACAAGTTGGTACGACGATGTAACTTCGGGAAAAGGTAACAGCTATGGTTTGGAGATGCGGGCAGAGCGTAAAAGCGAAAAGTTGAACTTAAATATGTCTTACACTTTGTCGAAAACAAATCGTACATACAATGAAATTAATGAGGGCAAATCATTTCCTTTTAAATTTGACCGAAGGCATATTTTAAATGCATCTGCCGGAATGTTGACCCGTAAAAGGGGGAATAAGGAACAATATCTGAATCTGACTCTTGCTCTCACTTCCGGACACAAAATGACTATTCCTGTTGGGATGTACAAAGGCATTACTCCTCCTTATTGGAAAGCAATAAGCAGTTTAAACTTAAAGGAGATGTTATACTCATATTACAGGGTGTTAATGAGCGACATGAATGGTTACTCTTTACCTGTTTACCTAAGGACAGATATTGGTTACAGCTTTGTGAAAAAGAGAAGGAAATACACACGGGATTTAACAATTGGAGTTGCAAATGTAATGAACAGAATGAATCCTTATCTGGTATTTTATGAGAACGACAGGTGGAAAGAGTTATGTATGCTTCCCGTAATGCCGTCAATTAAGTGGGAAATAAATTTCTAGTATATCTATGCAGCAATTCATTGACAAGATGCATCTTATAGTAAATCATTGTTGTATGAAAAAGATTCTTTTTTTAATTATTTCGCTTGCACTGACAATCTCTTGCAACAAGTCTTTGATAGAAACTCCCACAGGCTCTGAGGTCTCAGATCCAATTGTAATTAATCTCAACGCTGCCGACAAATCAATCGCAGAAACGGGTAATACACTTACTTTTAATTTACTTGGCAGAATCTTAAATGAGAAAGAGGGAAATATCATGATTTCGCCCTACAGCCTCTCGGCTTGCCTCTCAATGACTGCAAACGGAGCAAAAGGAGCTACTCAGGACTCTATGCTCAAAGCTCTCGGTTTTGAGGGTAAAACAATGGCACAAATAAATGATTACTTCTATAAAATTACTGAGTCTATTCTCAAAACCGATCCATCTACAAAACTCTCTATTGCCAACTCAATATGGTATAGAAATACGATTAGCGTAAAAAACGAATTTATTCAAAACACTTCAACATTTTTTAAAGCAACGGTTAAGGCCCTGGATTTTAATTCAAAAGCTTCGGTAGGAACTATAAATAAATGGGCTTACGATAATACAAACGGGCTTATACCTACAGTATTAAATGATATTCAGCCTCTCGACATAATGTTCCTTTTAAATGCGGTATATTTTAAGGCAGAGTGGGCAAAGGGCTATGGATTCGATGCTGATAAAACTATTTCATTACAATTTACAAAGAGAGATAAGGTTGTCACGAATGTTCCAATGATGACAAATAACGGCAAATACAATTGCCTTATTAATAACAATATAAACATAGTAACAATTCCCTATGGCAACGGAGCATTTGAATTTGTGGCATTCCTCCCTTCCGAAAACTCCTCCCTGTCAAAAATGACCACCGATCTTGCCGATTCTACATATTTTACTAACCTCATGTCGCAAATAAGTGAACAAAATATACTACTTGTACTGCCAAAATTTAAGTTCAAATTTGAAACACTCTTTAATAAAATATTGTGCGATATGGGTATGTCCATTGCGTTTGAAGCCTACAAGGCTGATTTTTCAAATGCATTTAACGGCATAAGCGATGCTTACATAGCATTTGTAAAACAGAATAATTTCATAGAATTGAACGAAAAAGGGACAGAAGCTGCTGCTGTAACAACAATAGGTGTGTCAGTAACATCAGCCCCATCTCCCCCAACCATCAAGTTTAATCGTCCGTTTGTCTTTATTATAAGAGAAAAAGCCACAGGAATTATTCTTTTCGCCGGCAAAATCGAAGATCCAAATCTTACTGAATAGTTAAAAACTTCTTATAAACTTGACCGGGAAACAATAACTCTGATTATCCGGCAATTGTTTTAATAACAATATCGGTTACGGTTTTTTCGCGTAAAAGCGCTTTGTTGAAAAGTTCTTGTGCCTGATTAATAAGATTTTCCGCTGCCGGTTTATCTTTTAATCCCGATGCATTGATTCTAACATTAAGGTACGCTCCGTATATAGCTCCTCGTATGGCAATTGCACCCACACCCGCATCGGAGACTGAATTTGGATTTCCTTCACGGGCCATGGTCTCAATCAAATCAAATGCGCTAAATGCAACTTTCATGGTTTTTAAAGGAATTTCTGTTGCATAGAGAGTAGCCTCCTGTATTGCTTTTGTTCTTGCGCTCTTTTCGGCTTCATCGCTTTTTGGCAAGGCAAACGCATCCATTATCTTGTTAAAGGCGTTGGTGTCTTCGTCAACCAAAAAGAGTAATTCGTTAAGAATAGCTTGCCCCTTTTCGGCCCATTCTGAGAAGTATGACCATTTATTGTCCCATCCTGCCTTATGAGACGACAAATTTGCCACCATTGTACCTAATGCTGCACCGAATGCTCCCATGCACGCAGCTACAGAACCACCTCCAGGAGCGGGTGATTCACTTGCTGTCTCAACAGCAAACTCTTTGCAGGTGAGATTAACCAACTGTTTTTTTACACTATCTTCCATAAGGTATTCAATTACTTTCTGTTTTGGATCAAATGGCGCAAGGTCGTCAAGCCCCATCGACTTCACGGCAATCTTTATAACTTCCGCTTCCGATATACCGGTTGAACGCTGTTGTTTGTGCAGATAGTATCTGCCTGCCTCTATAAGTACCTTTTTTGGAACAAGTCCGACAATTTCGGAGCCGGTAACTCTGATTCCACGGGCGGCGGCTTTTTCGACGACTTCGTCGAAAGCCGCGTGAAGCGGTGTTGCAGTTATATCGGTTACGTTCATTGAGACCTGGGCTATCCCGTACTCTTCTATATACCATCCAATTGCCTTGCAACCTTTGAGTGAACCAGGAATCCATACTTCGTTACCCTTTTGGTCGGTCACAACTTTTCCGGTAATGGGATCGCCCTCTCTCTTCTTTCGCCCCTTCTCTCTTACGTCATAAGCAATTGCATTGGCTCTGCGTACCGATGTCGTATTCAGATTAAAATTTACTGCTATAAGAAAATCTCTTGCTCCTATTGCGGTAGCCCCGCTACGTGCAACTTTTTCATTGAAAACAGACGGTCCAAAATCGGGTTGCCAATCTTTACTCGAGATCTTTGCCGCAAGACCCTCATATTCACCTGCTCTGCAAGCTGCCAAATTTTTTCGCTCAACACTAAAAGCAGAACTCTCATAGCAATAAACAGGAATCTCAAGCTCCTCTCCAACTCTTTTTGCCAATGCACGGGCAAAGACAACAGTCTCTTCCATGGTAATTCCTGCAACCGGAATCAACGGGCAAACATCGGTAGCTCCCATACGAGGGTGCTCTCCGTGATGCTTGCTCATATCGATTAACTCTGCTGCTTTTTGAATTCCTTTGAATGCTGCCTTGCAGACTGATTCCGGTTCACCCACAAATGTTACTACAGTTCTGTTTGTAGCCGCACCCGGGTCTACATTCAGAAGTTTTATCCCCTCTACACTCTCAATTGCATCGGTTATCTGCTTAATGATTGACAAATCCCTCCCCTCGCTGAAGTTTGGAACACATTCTATTATCTTTTTATACATTGTATGTTATTCTATAATTTTTTAATCTTTATTGCTCAATTCGTAATTACTAAATCCATTATTTTTCCGTTTAGAATTACGGTATCGATAAGAGGTGTAGTGTAGGAGTAAATAAAATACTCCACCGATGGTATCTCTTTTGTTATAAATATGTTGGCACATTTTCCAACGGCAATGGTTCCATGAGTCTGCCTTAACGACATGGCATAGGCTCCGTTTATGGTTACAGCGTTTATGAGTTCGGCACTGTTCAGTTTCATATTGAGAGCGGCAAGAAACATCATAAACCTCATATCGCCCGATGGCGACGAACCCGGGTTATAGTTTGAAGCAATCGCAAGGGGCAGTCCGGCAGATATCATCTGCCTTGCCGGAGGATAGTCCATCTCCATAAATAATGTTGAACCGGGTAAAAGCGTCGGCATTGTGTCGGAACCACTCAAAATATCAATCTCTCTTTGAGATGTATACTCAAGGTGATCGACAGAGATTGCATTATACTTAACTCCCTTTTCAATTCCGCCCGAAAATGATAACTGGTTGGCATGAACCTTTGGCCTGAGACCATATTTGACTGCTGCATTAAGTATTCTGTCGGCATCCTCCTCTGTGAAAAATCCCTTTTCGCAAAATACATCTGCAAAACTCGCAAGTCCCTCAGCAGCAACCGCCGGAATCATCTCATTTATAACTTCATTGCTATATGCGTGAGAATCGCCGTTAAAACGTTCAGGTACTGCGTGTGCTCCCAAAAACGTAGCCTTAACGGTAACAGGCATCTGCTCCGAAATTCGTTTTATTACTCTTAGCATCTTTAGCTCATCTTCCAGATTCAATCCGTAGCCGCTCTTTATCTCAACCGCTCCCGTTCCCTTTGCTATGATTTCGTTTACTCTTTGGGCAGATGCTCTGTAAAGCTCCTCTTCGTTTGTATCGTGAAGCAGGCGTGAGGAGTTTAAAATCCCTCCGCCCCTTTTGGCTATCTCCGTGTATGACAACCCGTTAATCTTGTCGAAAAACTCTCCTTCCCTGCTGCCTGCATATACCAGGTGAGTGTGTGAGTCGCAAAATGAGGGAAACACCATTTTTCCGGTGGCATCGATAACAACATCTGCCTTAAACTTATAGCACTCACTGTTTTCTTCTGTTTCAAATGCACTCATAGCGCCAAATCCCGCAATCTTACCATCTTCGATAAGCAAAAATGCATTGTCAATATGCTCGATATGCGACATCTGCTCTCCGGCTCTTTTACGAACCCACTGCGATTGTCCGTCAATAGTGGCGGGAGATTCGACCTGTACGAGTTTTTTTATATTTTTTATAAGAATTTTCATCCTCAGCTTAAAAATTGATTAAAGCTATAAAGTTATATCGGACTCTTTAAGGTTATTCAAAAACTCTTTTGAGTTGGCAATATGCCCGTACATAACCTCATCCTGAGCAATAAAAGGAACCTTTTCTCTATATTTTGCAATAAAATTTTCAATAAATGCCGAACTCTTGAATGGCTTCCTGAATTCAAGCGCCTGAGCAGCGTTCATTAACTCTATAGCAAGAATTGTCTCCACATTTTGCAACACTTTATAACACTTTGTGGCAGCATTTGCCCCCATACTCACGTGGTCTTCCTGTCCTTGCGAGGAATCAAGTGTATCGACGCATGCCGGCATACAAAGCTGCTTGTTTTGACTAACTATCGATGCTGCTGTATATTGAGGTATCATAAATCCGGAGTTAAGCCCCGGGTGTGCTACCAAAAATGATGGCAGCCCTCTCTTTCCCGAAATCAACTGGTATGTTCTGCGCTCGGAAATCGAGCCGAGTTCGGCCATTGCAATGGAGAGATAATCGAGTGGCAGTGCCAACGGCTGACCGTGAAAATTACCTGCTGAGACTATTAAATCTTCCTCCGGCAGAATTGTTGGATTATCAGTTGCACTGTTTAATTCAGTCTCAAACGACTCTTCAATATGTCGCAGTGCATCCTTGGTAGCTCCGTGAACCTGCGGAACACATCTGAAGGAGTAGGGATCCTGAACATCTGCTTTAGTTCTGTTCAGCAATTCACTCCCTTCCAAAATTTTACGAACTC
>CAZOOH010000038.1:0-11707 GCA_964581375.1 uncultured Muribaculaceae bacterium | reverse complement strand
GACAGTTTTGCTTTCAATGCAAAATCTACAGATGTATTGCCTGTTTACCTGGAGGGAACTACTTTCAGAGCTGCAAGGATTGCAGATGTGAAACAAATTCCTGATTCAGTATTTGTTCAACATATTTTGTTGAGAGGCAACAGTCAGGACACTTTATCTAAATTGGCCGACAGTCTTATTTCGGTTATTAATAAAGGTGGAAATTTCTCGGAACTTGCCGTTAATTATTCTGCCGATAAAAATCCTAACAATGTACCGGGCGATTTAGGTTGGATGACTCAAGCTATGATGATTCCGGGTTTTGACACTTGTTTTGTTGCTGCTCCCGGTAAGGTGTTTAAATTGACTACAAATTATGGTTTGCATATTGTTAAAGTTAAAGAGAGAACAACTCCTGTGAAAAAGGTTCAACTGGCTGTTTTAACCAAGGAGGCAATTGCCGGAAAGCAAACTTATCAGAACTTCTATGCAAAGGCAAATGATTTTGCCACTAAGGCTCAGGACGGGTACGAGAAATTTACTCAAACTGCTAAAGAGATGAATGAGATTCCTGTTCCTGCAACCGGAATTGTTGAGGGAGCAAAAACTGTTGCTAATTATAAAAACACCAGAGAGATTTCTCGTTGGGCTTATGAAGCTAAGAAAGGAGATGTTTCTCAAATAATATCGATTGATAACAAATACTTCTTTATTGTAGCGTTAACTGCTATAAAAGAGGAGGGTATACCGAGTGTAGAAGAGGTTACTCCTCAAATCAAAGATGTTTTGGTAAGAGAGAAGAGTATTGAAAAAATGGTTGCTAAGGCTAAAGAAGATCTTAAAGGGGTTAAAACTCTTGATGAGGCTGCGACTAAGTTAGGTGTTGCTGTTAATAAACAAACCGGTATTTCGTTTAGCTCAATGGGTACTCAAACATTCGACCCTAAGTTTATTGGTGCAGTTTCCGGTGCAAAAGAGAATACTTTAACAGGCCCTATGGCAGGTTCAATCGGAATGTATATTTTTAATGTGGATGCTCGTCAAACCGGTGCATTCTTTACTGAAAATGACGCTAAAAAGAGATCTGCTCAATATTTCTCATATCAGGTTCAACAAGTCCCTGCTATTATGGAGAAGAGTGCAAAAGTAAAAGACAGAAGAGCGAAGTTCTTTTAGGAATTTGATATATAAATAAAAAAGCTGCTCTACAGGGCAGCTTTTTTTGTTTAATATAATACTAAGAGTTTTCTAAACGTTAAATCTGAAGTGCATAATGTCGCCATCCTGGACAACATACTCCTTCCCTTCGATTGCGAGTTTGCCGGCATCGCGACAAGCAGCTTCAGAGCCATATTTAACGTAGTCATCGTACTTAATAACCTCTGCCCTTATAAAGCCCTTCTCAAAATCGGTATGAATAATACCGGCTGCCTGAGGTGTCTTTGTTCCCTTGTGGAAGGTCCATGCTCTAACCTCCTGTACTCCGGCGGTAAAATAGGTCTCAAGATTCAATAATTTATAGGCTGATTTTATTAGACGGGAGACACCCGAAAACTCAAGGCCTATTTCATTGAGAAACATTTGCCTCTCTTCAAAATTTTCGAGTTCTGCAATCTCAGATTCAATTTTTGCAGCAACTACAAGAAGTTCGGCATTCTCATCTTTTATGGCCTCTCTGACTCTCTCTACATATTCATTGCCATCTTTAGCCGAATTTTCGTCGACATTACAAACATACAATACAGGTTTGTCTGTAAGCAGATATAGCTCCTTTGCAAGTTTCTTGTCTTCGGCATTGTCAATTTCTACGGTTCTGGCAGATTTTCCCTGTTCCAAAGCCGCTTTGTATTTTAAGAGTATATCATAAATACGTTTTGCAACTTTATCGCCGCCTGTTAGCGCTTGTTTTTGAGCCTTACCTATTCTGTTTTCGACAGTCTCAAGGTCTTTTATTTGTAATTCGGTGTCAATAATCTCTTTATCTCTTACGGGATTAACATTACCGTCGACATGAACAATGTTAGGGTCGTCGAAACAACGCAATACATGAATAATAGCATCGGTTTCACGAATATTTCCCAAAAATTGATTTCCCAGTCCCTCTCCCTTGCTGGCACCTTTAACCAAACCTGCAATATCAACAATTTCAACGGTGGCGGGAACTACCCTGTTTGGGTTTACCAGTTTTTCAAGAACTTGTAATCGTTCATCGGGAACGATTGTAGATCCTACATTTGGTTCAATAGTACAGAACGGAAAATTGGCCGATTGAGCTTTTCCTGAGCTTATACAATTAAACAATGTTGATTTTCCGACATTTGGAAGGCCTACTATACCGCACTGCAATGACATAATTTTACTGTTTTAGGGTTGCGAAATTAACAAAATAAACGTTAATTTTTAAAATTCGATAAAATAATTTTAAAATCAGACAATTAGCGTTTTTTTGATTGCTATAAACGAAGTTAGTGAATAATTTTGAACCGAATGAAAAAGAGAGGGAATATAATAGTTGTTTTAGCGGTTTGTCTGTTAGGCGGAAAAATATCTGCCGCAAATACCTTTAACTATTTTACAGAAGTCTCTTCTAATGAATTAATTGACACCTTACAAAAAGAGTTTGTCAATGTTATGTTTTGGAATGTGGAAAATTATTTTGACTCGTTTGATAATCCAAAAACACAAGACGACGAATTTACTCCATTCGGACAGAGGCACTGGAACTTTAAAAAGTTTGTTACTAAAAGAGATGCAATTGCAAAGACTATAATTTGCGCAGGAGGGGAGAATCTTCCGGTTATTGTTGGTTTTGCCGAAGTTGAGAACAGGTTTGTTATGGAGCAATTGATTAATGCCACACCTCTGGCGAAAGCAGGTTACAGATTAGTCCACAGGGATTCACCTGACGGAAGAGGGATAGACGTAGCACTTATATACTTGAAGAATAGATTTAAAGTTTTGAATATTGATTTTCACAAAGTAGAATTCGAAAACAGTGGAGAAACCACTAGGTTAATATTATATGTAAAGGGGGTACTCGATCTTTTGGACACGCTTCATCTGTTTGTGAATCACTGGCCATCCAAGCTTGGAGGGGAGTTAAAGTCGCTGCCGAAAAGGAGGGCTGCGGCGCTAAAGTTGAGGATGGCCTGTGATTCTGTTTTTTATAAGAATCCAAAATCTAATATTATTTTGATGGGCGATTTTAATGATACTCCTGACTCGGCTATATTTTCGAACTTTGAAGATTTCATAAATCTTACGCGTCAGTTTTTTAACAGGGGAGAGGGGACTATCAAATTTAGCGGCAAATGGGAGTTAATTGACCAAATCTTTGTTTCTAAAAATTTAATGGATCATGAAGAGCCAATTTATTGCGATTTATCGGGGATTTCAATATTCAAAGATTATTTTTTAATGGAAAAAGATAAAGAGTATCTTGGCTTGAAACCGAAAAGAATTTACAAAGGTCCTGTTTACAACAGAGGTATAAGTGACCATCTGCCCGTAATGTTTAAAGTATTCAAATAGAAAAGATATTTGTACTTTTGCCCTATGGTAAAAGCAAAAAAGGCTCTTGGGCAACATTTTCTTAGAGAGGAAGATATTGCAAAAAAAATAGTAGATGCACTTAGTACAAATGGGCCGGGAAATTGTAATTCTGTCCTGGAAATTGGTCCGGGAACAGGGGTTCTCTCAAAGTATCTGCTTAAAAGAGATGATGTTGATTTAACTCTGGTTGAAATTGACAGAGAGTCGGTGGATTATCTCAACTTGCATTTTCCTCAGCTTGGAAACAAACTTATTTTGGGCGACTTTTTGAGAATGGATATTGCTGCATTATTCGATAAACCATTCATGGTAATAGGAAATTTCCCGTATAATATTTCTTCTCAAATATTTTTTAAAATACTGGAAACAAGGGAATTGGTACCGCAGATAGTTTGTATGTTACAGCGTGAAGTAGCCAGAAGATTGGCATCGCCTCCCGGAAATAAGGACTATGGAATATTATCGGTATTGCTCCAGGCTTGGTACGATATAGAATATTTGTTTACAGTAGATGAAGGTGCTTTTATACCGCCTCCAAAGGTAAAATCGGGTGTAATTCGTTTGAAAAGAAACAACAGAGAGTCATTGGGATGCGACGAAGCTAAATTTAAATTAGTCATAAAAACAGCTTTCAATCAACGCAGAAAAACTGTAAGAAACTCGGTAAAACAACTATCTGAGAAACCTCTCGGTGATCACCGATTGCTGGGAATGAGACCGGAACAACTATCGGTAGAAGATTTTATTGAACTAACTAATTTCATTACCCCTAAGTAATTAGCAAAAAGGGGTTTATGCTCCTAGACAAACACGGGCTAAAACCTTAATGACAGAGAAATATAAATTCAGAAATTCTGTTGACCTATTTTGAATTTATGGCATCTACAGGATTTAAGTTAGCTGCAGTATAGGCAGGAATAAATCCGGCAACAATTCCGATTACACTCGAGATTAAAATACCCCTGATAATATTGTATGCACTCAACTCCATTGTGAAAGAGGAGCTGCCTCCGAAAATAAGGACGACTATATACACCATAACTAAGCCTATTGCACCTCCAAGAAGCGCAAGAGTAGCTGCTTCGGCCAAAAACTGTGTCAGGATGGTATATTTCTTTGCACCAAGAGCTTTTTGAATTCCAATTAGATTTGTTCTCTCTTTTACGGAAACAAACATAATATTTGCTATACCGAAACCGCCTATCAAAATTGAAAAACCTCCGATAATCCACCCTGCTAAATTAATTCCACCGAATATCGATTCAGTCTGCTTTAACAAAAAGGTCATTTCATTTACGGCAAAGTTGTCGGATTGTGTAGGTTTAATACGGCGTATAGCCCTCATCTGCAATTTAATATCTTGTAAAAAATCTTCACGGTTTACATTGTCTTTTGGAGTAATGCAAATCATAGCCTCGCTGTTTCTTGTATTAAAAATTGAGCCGGCAAACGAGTAAGGAATCATAATTGAATTGTCGGTATCGAAAATATTTACAATGCTTTCGCCCGACTTCTCCTGAACCCCGATTACCCGTACGTTCTCTTTTCCAACCTTAATGACTTTATTTATAGGGTCTTCAACTCCAAAAAGAGCCTCGGCGACCGAGTATCCCAATATAACAACAGGCGTACTTTTATCGGCCTCATAGATACTAAAATAACGTCCTTTCTCTATGGCAGATGTGCTTATTTTGTTCCAGTCATTGGTTGGTGCAAGAATAAAACCGGAAGAGAAGGAGTTTCGTTTGTATTTGATTGTTTTGTTTGTAAATATAACAAAACAGATGGCATCGGCAGTTTTGAGATTGTTCTTCAAAAATACATACTCCCTATATTGAGGGTTAGGTCTTTTAAGATACTCCCACCATTTGTATTCAGTTTCGCCCTCTGGCGGACCCCATGGCATCTGCTGAACATAGATAGTATTACTTCCTAATCCGCTAAGACCGCGATTAACATTATTTTCCAAAGCATCAATTGCCGTAAAAACCGTGACAATAGAAAAGATACCAATACTTACTCCAAAAAGAGATAGAAAAGTTCTGAATTTATCTCCCTTAAGTGACCCGAATGCGAAGCTTATACTCTCGAATATGAGCTTCATCATAATTACAAAACGCCTGTAAAGTCCAATCATGTTCCCTCCTCGGATAATCCTATTTTTTTCTTTAACAATCTCAATTTATCAAAAGCATCCAATGGCGACATAGTGTTTATGTCCAAAGCTTTAAGTTCGTCGCGAAGACTCGACAAGAGAGGGTCTTCGAGCTGAAAGAAAGATAATTGAACAGGCTCTTTGCCCGATGCCAAATCTTTAGCCGCACTACCGGTAACATCGCCCTCCTTTTGCTTCTCCTCAAGAACCTTAAGAACCCGTTCGGCTCGTTGAATGACCTCAGAAGGCATCCCGGCCATCTTTGCAACATGAATACCAAAGCTGTGAGCAACACCGCCCGGCACAAGTTTCCTCAAAAATATAACTTTATTTTCGACTTCCTTTACAGAAATGTTAAAATTTTTAACCCGGGCAAATCTGTTCTCCAATTCATTCAACTCATGGTAGTGAGTGGCGAAGAGAGTCTTAGCTTTGCATTGAGGCCTTTCGTGCAGATACTCTACAATAGACCAGGCAATTGACATTCCGTCGTAAGTGCTTGTTCCTCTTCCGATTTCGTCTAGTAAAACAAGTGAACGAGGGGAGAGATTATGCAAAATCATAGCAGTTTCAAGCATCTCAACCATAAAGGTAGATTCGCCGCGCGAAATATTGTCCGAAGCGCCTACACGCGTGAAAATCTTATCGGTAACTCCAAGAGTGGCAGATTTTGCCGGAACATACGACCCCGTTTGTGACAATAATACTATTAAAGCAGTTTGCCTGAGAAGGGCGCTTTTACCGGCCATATTTGGTCCGGTAACAATTATAATCTGCTGACTCTCCTGATCGAGGAACAAATCGTTAGAAACATACTCCTCTCCGGCAGGCATAAGAGTCTCAATAACAGGATGTCTTCCCGATTTTATATCGATAGTGGTTCCA
This sequence comes from uncultured Muribaculaceae bacterium, assembly GCA_964581375.1. GTDB lineage: Bacteria > Bacteroidota > Bacteroidia > Bacteroidales > UBA932 > JAFIHK01. Next base: position 5,136 of record CAZOOH010000038.1, on the reverse strand, counting down.
TTATTCAGTACAGGCCTGCAGTATCTGTTTTCAAAAGCAAGACGGGCAAATCCGTTTAAAACATCTATCCTTGCAACCTGCTTGCAATTCTCTTGAATCTGAGGAATATACTGTTGAATTTCGTTTATAAGCTCCAGAAAAATTGACTGCTCAATTGCAAGCATCTTCTCTTCCGCTCCCAAAATCTTCTCTTCATACTCCTTAAGTTCTTGAGTGATATAGCGTTCGGCACTAACGAGAGTCTGTTTGCGGATCCAGTCCGAAGGAACTTTGTCTTTATGAGTATTTCTTACTTCTAGATAGTATCCGAAAACATTGTTGTAACTAATTTTTAGAGAAGATATACCTGTCCTGAGAGTCTCCCGCTCCTGGATTTCGTTCAGATAATCCTTGCCGTGGCGGGCCAATTTTCTTAATGCATCAAGCTCTTCATTAACACCGGCAGCAATGACGTCGCCTTTTCCAATCTGGCCCGCGGCATCGGCCAAAAGCGACCGGTCTAAAAGCGAAATAAGATTCTCGCAGGTGGAAATTTTTTGAGCAATATTTTTTAACTCCTCAATATTTGCAGTTTCGCAGATTGATTTTACGAGCAAGGTTTGCTCGAGTCCTCTTTTGAGTTGCAATACTTCACGAGGCGACACCTTTCCGGCGGCACTTCTGGAGAGAATCCTCTCCATGTCGCCAATCTCTTTAATGGTTTGTGAAAAACTCTCCCGGACATCTGCCTTATTAATAAGGTACTCCACAACATTTAAACGAGAATTAATCTCTTCAATACTTTTTGAAGGCAGGCCAATCCAGTTCCTTAAGAGGCGGGCCCCCATGGGCGAGGAGGTTTTATCGACTACATTTATGAGCGATGCGGCATTATCTCTGTCGGAGTTGAAAATTTCCAGATTCCTGAATGTGAACTTATCTATCCATACAAAATCGTTTTCATCTATTCTCGAAATTGAGCAGATGTGATTAAGTCCGTCGTGGCGCGTAAGTTCAAGATAAAAGAGAATGGCTCCGGCGGCAGTTATACCAAGCGGCAGATTATCCACCCCGAAACCCTTAAGAGTCTTTACGTTAAAATGGTTTAGCAGCTTCTCTTTAGCAGCCTCTTCGGCAAAGGCCCACTCGTCCATTGTCGAAATAAAATACTCTCTGCCGAAACGTTCCTCAAATCCGCTCCTGAATCCCTTTTGCAGAAGAACCTCTTTTGGGTTCTGCCCTGAGAGTAAAAGATCTATATAGCCCAAAGAGCCCGAAGCAATTCTGAAGCTCCCTGTCGAAATGTCCAAAAAAGCCACACCCGCCTGGTCTTTATAAAAGTAGACAGATGCAAGAAAGTTGTTCTCTTTATGTGAGAGGAGTTGGTCGTTATAGGCAACTCCCGGTGTAACAAGTTCGGTAATACCTCGTTTTACAATCTTCTTTGTAAGTTTAGGGTCTTCCAGTTGATCGCAAACTGCCACTTTGCACCCTGCTCTTACCAGTTTAGGCAGATAGTTTTCTATCGAGTGGTGAGGGAAACCGGCCAACTCTACAAAAGAGGCCGACCCGTTTGCTCTGCGGGTAAGGACTATTCCAAGAATTTTGGAGGCTGTAATAGCATCTTCGCCAAAAGTCTCATAAAAATCGCCAACCCGAAAAAGCAAAAGTGCATCGGGATGCTGAGCCTTAATGGCAAAATATTGCTTCATTAAAGGGGTTTCGACAATTTTTTTATCTTCATTCATCCTTACAAAAATACATATTTTTAATTCAAAACTTTATCTTTGTATAATATCACACAACTAATTCACCCATGAAAAATATTGCTGCATATTTAAGAAAACCGGCCCTGGTCTTAACAGTGTCAATTGCCGCATTTTCAACCGTATTGGCACAGACATCTGCCCAACAACAAACCACCTCAAAAGAGGAGCAGGCAAAAGCCGCATTGCTTAAGATTATGGAGGATACTAAAGCAATCGGACTGTCGGTAGCTGTCGTTAAAGATGGTAAAATTATTTACACTCAGGCGCTCGGCTACAAAAACAGAGAGAAGAATGAATCTCTCTCAACAACGGATATTTTCAGGATTGCATCGATCTCCAAATCGTTCACAGCGAGTGCAATTATGCAGCTTGTAGCAAAAGGGAAGATATCTCTGGATCAGGATGTAAGCACTATTCTAGGGTTCCCGGTAAGAAATCCAAAATATCCTAATGAGGTGATTACAATTAAGAGATTGCTTTCACACACATCGAGCCTTAACGATTCGCAGGACTACATGAGCATTAATGTGGCCGATCCTGCAAAGTCGGTTTATTTCTATAAGGCTTATAATGATTATGCTCCGGGCGAAAAGTATGAGTATTGCAATCTTGGATTCAATATGTTGGGAACGATTGTGGAAAAGGTATCGGGAGTGAGGTTTGACAAATATATTAAGAAGAACATAATTGATAAGCTCGGATTATATGCGGGTTTTAATGTAGATTCACTGGATGCTGCCCGTTTTGCCACAATTTATGAATACGACGGAAACAAGGATGTTTTTTCCCCTCAGCCTGCCGCATACAGAAGCAGGGCTAACGATATTCAGAACAACTATGTTATGGGTAACAGTACTCCGCTCTTTTCACCCACAGGTGGTATGAAGATATCTGCACAAGACCTGGCTCGTTATATGATTATGCATATGAACTACGGAAAGGGCGAAAACGGTAAGAGAATAATTAAGGAGTCTCTCTCCAGGCAGATGCAAACCTGGGTTACAAGTACGGGAGATGTCGATTTTTACGGCTTTGCACTAAGGAGTGCCAATAACCTGATTCCGGGCGAGAAGATGGTTGGTCATACGGGTTCTGCCTACGGGCTTTACAGTGCGATGTTTTTTGAACCGGCTAAAAAGTTTGGTATCGTAATGATGACAAACGGGTGTAAACCGATTTATAAAAACGGGTTTACTACTATTCAGGGTGAGACAATCAGGGCACTATACAACATATTTATAGCGGAAGAGAAATAATCGGATCAGAAAGAATGTCAAAAAAGGCTCTAATAATATCATACTACTGGCCTCCTTCGGGGGGCTCCGGTGTTCAGAGGTGGCTTAAGTTTGTTAAATACTTGAGAGATTTTGGAGTAGAACCGGTTGTTTACACTCCGGAAAATCCTGAGCTTATGGCTGTGGATAAAGCGCTTGAAGGCGAAATTCCCGCAGGTGTTGAAGTGATAAAAAAGAGTATTACCGAGCCATATAATTTATACAAGCTATTTACCGGAAAAAAGGAGATTAAACCGGGATTCATAAATCCTAAAGGGGGTAAAAAAGGGGGCTCTTTCAAAGAGGGGCTCTCTCTCTTTTTGAGAAGCAATATTTTTATTCCTGACCCCAAAGTTTTATGGATTAGGCCGTCGGTTAAAGCCCTGACAGAGTATCTGCACAAAAACAGGGTCGATGTTATTATAAGCACCGGACCTCCCCACAGTATGCACTTGATAGCAAAGAAGGTATCTGCAAAAACGGGGATTCCATGGATTGCCGATTTCAGGGATCCATGGACCGGGATGTATAATTTCAAACACCTCAAACACACGTGGTTGGCGGAACTTATACACAAGAAGCTGGAGAGGGGCGTTGTAAAGAGCGCAGATGCTATTGTTGTTGTGACCAATGGTATGAGAGATGAGTTTGCAGGATTGGGAGGGAAGAATATTTCGGTAATTACCAATGGTTTTGACGAATCGGATTTTCCGCAGAACGGCGGCATGTGCGACAAAGAGTTTTCGATTACATATACAGGACTCTTTTTTAAAGACAGGAATCCGTCGAATCTTTGGAGGGTTTTGGCTAAGTTGGCAAATGAGAGGAGCGACTTCAGAGGGGATCTTAAGATTAGACTTGTAGGCAATACCGACGCCTCTATTAAAGAGGAGATTGCGGCTGCGGGCCTGGGAGAAAATCTCTCTTGCAGCGACTATATACCACATAATGAGGTTATTAAAGTTCAGCAAAGCGCTCAGGTTCTCATGCTCTCTTCGGGGATGGAACCGGAGTCGAAGGCTATTCTTACCGGGAAGTTCTTTGAATACCTCGCAGCACGCAGGCCTGTTTTGGCTTTCGGGCACAAAGAGAGCGACATTGCTGATGCGCTGAGGGAGACAAATGCCGGTATTTTATTTGATTATACCCAGGAGAAGGAACTTTATGAGTGGATTGAAAACAAGTATCTGCAATATAAAGGGGAGGGAGTTCCCTCAACCGACGGGCAGATATCGAGGTTTTCAAGAAGGAGCCTGACAGGAGATATGGTTAAAATTATCAATTCGTTAACTGACTAAATTTCAAAAAATATGAATTTTTTTAAAAAGTATTGGCCCTATGCAGTTGCTATAATTGCTCTTGCATTAATTGCTTACTCTTTTTCTCCTCAGGTTCTTGAGGGAAAGGTTGTAAACCAGTCCGATATTGCCTCGTGGAGAGGTATGGCCAACGAAATTATTACATATAACCAAGCAAATCCCGACAAAGAGCCGGCGCTTTGGACTAACTCAATGTTCGGCGGAATGCCGGCAACTTCGGTTTCGGTTGTTTTCAAAGGCGACTATACCGACTATCTTTATAATCTGCTTTTTGTGGGGCAGCGCCCGCCAAGTTATCTTATTATAAGTCTGATTGGGGCTTTTCTTATGTTTTTGGCTTTTGGGGCAAATATTTATGTGGCTTTTATAGGTGCGATTGCTGTTTCGTTCTGCTCATATAACTTCCAGTTAATTCAGGTAGGGCACAACTCTAAAATGGTGGCGATTGCATTTATGCCTTGGGTAATAGCTGCGCTGGTTTATGCATACAGAAAAAAAGCGCTGCTTGGTTCTTTGTTGTTTGCACTTGTCCTTAGTTTTCAGATAAAGGCAAACCATCCTCAAATTACCTATTATTTGGCGATGATTGTAGCAGGTTATGTGATTGCACAGCTCTATATATCTTTTAAAGAGAAGGGTCTTAAAAAGTTTTTTACAACATCGGCTATTCTTCTTGTTGCCGGATTGTTGGGAATAGCCACAAACATTAATCATTTGTGGCCGACGTACGAGTATTCGAAATATACAATGAGGGGAGGTTCTGAACTTACTCAGGTTAAGAGCGGAAATGAAGAG
>CAZOOH010000037.1:4733-11818 GCA_964581375.1 uncultured Muribaculaceae bacterium | reverse complement strand
GAAAAGAGTATGGCTGAGTCTAACACAATTATCCTAAACAAATAATCATTAATGAATCAAAGACTTAAATACGGAAAGCTGGATTGGCCTTTAATATTCATCTCTTTTACATTGATGATGATAGGATGGATTAGTGTCTTTGCTTCGGTATATGACGAAGATCATGCAAGAATCTTTGATTTGTCGCAAAGGTACGGTATGCAGTTTGTCTGGATTGTGACTTCGCTTGTTATTGCATATCTTATACTTTTTGTAATTAACCCTAAATCTTATCACGTAATTGCCTGGTTGTTATATGCCGGGACTATATTGATGTTGATTGCCGTGATATTTATGGGAGTAGAGGTAAATGGTTCTAAATCATGGTTTATGGTTGGACCGTTCAGGCTACAGCCCGCCGAGTTCTCAAAAATAACATCTGCACTGGCTCTGGCTGCACTTCTGAGTAAACACAACTTTAAACTTGGCTCTTTGTCGAGTTATATTAAAGTGGGAGCGCTTCTTTTGGCTCCAATGATGCTTATTATTATGGAAAAAGAGACCGGGTCGGCATTGGTGTATCTGGCTTTTTTCTTTGTTCTGTTCAGGGAGGGTATGAGCGGAATGATTCTGGCAATAGGCTTGCTGGCAATTCTTCTGTTCATTTTAACGCTTACTTTTTCGCCTTTTATCGGCTTACTGGTGCTGGTAGTAATTCTTTCGATAGTAGAGACAATTAACTCAAAAAAGGTAATCACAAACGTTATGTTTATGGCGGTCTTTTTCCCTGCTCTTTACTTTTCTCCGAAACTCGCCGAATTACCAATGTTATCGAGATTTGCTAATGTTCCTGCTGAAACATGGATGTTCATACTGATTATCCCTTTGATTGTCTATCAGTTATTCAGGGCTATAAAAAAGAAGATTGCCTATTTATGGTATTTGCTCATGTGTTTTGCGGGGTCGGTTGCTTTAATCTATTCGGTTGAGTTTATTTTCAACAACGTTTTACAGGAGCACCAAAGAGTCAGAATTGAGAATTTGCTGGGTATTGAGAATGATTTGCAGGGGTGGGGCTATAATGTTCATCAATCCAAGATTGCGATAGGGTCCGGTGGTTTTATGGGAAAGGGATTTTTGCAGGGTACTCAGACTAAGTTTGACTTTGTGCCTGAGCAGAGTACCGACTTCATATTTTGTACAATAGGCGAAGAGTGGGGTTTTGTAGGATCTCTTTTTGTTATCGTACTGTTTGTTTATATGATTATAAGGATATTGAATCTGGCCGATAAACAGAGGGACTCCTTTGCCCGGATTTACGGGTACTCTGTGGCTTCGATACTGTTTTTTCACTTTTTCATAAATATAGGAATGACTATCGGCTTAACTCCGGTTATTGGTATTCCGTTACCGTTTATTAGCTACGGAGGCTCCTCTTTATGGGCTTTCACAATACTACTTTTCATTTTTATCAGGCTTGAACTGGAAAGGTGGAACTAGTTCCTATTTTAAAATTTTTGACTAACTTTGTTAATACTTAATCGTATTAACTATTTAAATATTAACATATTATGCTTTATAGATTTGTTGACAGGCACAATGGGCCTCGTGAGAATGAAATCAGAGAAATGCTCAAAGTTGTTGGGGCAGATTCACTTAATGATCTTGTAAAACAAACAGTTCCATCTGACATTTTACTCGAAAAACCTCTTAAACTCGATAAATCTGTAAGTGAATATGAATATTTGAAATATTTAAAATCTGTCGCAAATAAAAATAAGGGATATCGCTCATTTATCGGGCTCGGTTTTTACGGAACTGCCACTCTTCCGGCAGTTGTAAGAAACATCTTTGAAAACCCTGTTTGGTACACATCTTATACTCCATACCAGGCCGAAATTTCTCAAGGCAGGCTTGAGGCTTTGCTTAATTTCCAGACAATGGTTTCCGACCTTACCGGTTTCAAAATAGCAAACAGCTCTATGCTCGACGATGCAACAGCTGCTGCCGAGGCGGTAAGAATGATGTACGAATTACGTTCAAGAGATGCTGTAAAAGAGGGAAAAAATGTTGTTTTTGTAGATTCCAATATATTTCCTCAGGTATTGTCGGTAATTAAGACTCGGGCCGAGGCTTTGGAGATTGTTGTGGAATCGGGCGATTTTAAATCATATAAATTCTCGGAAAAATGTTTTGGTGCCGTCGTTCAGTATCCTGCAGCTAACGGTGAGGTAAGAGATTACTCTCATTTTACGGCAGATGCTCATGCTGCTGAGGTTATGGTTACTTCGGTTTCCGACTTATTGTCGCTTACGCTTTTGAAAGAACCTGCTGCCTGGGGTGCAGACATTGCTGTGGGAACAGCGCAGCGATTCGGCTTGCCGATGGGCTTCGGTGGTCCTACCGCCGGTTTCCTTGCTACTAAAGATGAGTATAAGCGGAATATGCCCGGTCGTTTGATTGGTGTTTCGGTCGACAGATTGGGAAATCCTGCTCTGAGAATGGCTCTTCAAACCCGTGAACAACATATTAAAAGGGAGAAGGCTACATCAAACATCTGCACAGCTACTGCTCTTATGGCTTCTATGTCGGGAATGTATGCGGTTTATCACGGACCGGGCGGGTTGAAATGTATTGCAACCATGGTTTCGATTGCAGCTCATTTTGTTGGGGATGCGCTTAAGGAGGCCGGTTTTAAACTTGCATCTGACCACTATTTCGACACAATAGAGATTGCAGATGTTAATGCCAAGGATATTCATAAAAAGGCGCTTGAACATAAAATCAACTTCTTTTACCCCGACCACAATAAGGTGAGAATTGCTTTTGACGAGGTTATCTCTTTGAATGAAATTTCTGACATTCTGGCGATTTTTGGTATTACCGATAAAAAAGTAAGTTCGGAAATATTTGAGGTTAAGTGTGTTGAAGATTTAGGCGAAGGCACTTACGTCAATTTCGGCAATTTAAAAAGGGAGAGTAAATATTTGACTCAGGCGGTGTTCAACAAACATCATTCGGAAACTGAGTTGATGAGATACATTAAGAAGCTTGAGAGACGCGATATTTCGCTTACTCACTCTATGATTCCGCTGGGGTCTTGTACAATGAAGCTTAATGCTGCCGTTGAGATGCTTCCGATGAGCTGGCCTGAATTTACAAATGTTCACCCTTATACTCCTGCCGACCAGGTTGAGGGCTACATGCAATTGATTAAAGAGCTCGAACACGATCTTGCTGTTATTACCGGTTTCGACGCATGTTCATTGCAACCAAACTCGGGAGCAGCCGGTGAGTACGCCGGATTGATGGCTATTCGTGCTTACCATATGGCAAAGGGTAATCCTCAAAGAAATGTGGCAATTATTCCTACAAGCGCACACGGAACAAATCCTGCAAGCGCTGCAATGGCCGGAATGGATATCGTACTTGTCTCTTGCGACGAGAAAGGGAACATAAATGTAGATGAACTGAGAACAAAAGCGCAGGAGAATCGCGAAAAGCTATCCTGCCTTATGATTACTTATCCTTCGACACACGGCGTTTTTGAAGTAAAAATTCGCGAAATCGTAAACATAATTCACGAAAACGGCGGATTGGTTTATATGGACGGCGCAAATATGAATGCACAGGTTGGACTTACAAATCCGGGCTTTATTGGCGCAGATGTTTGTCACCTGAATCTGCACAAAACTTTTGCAATTCCTCACGGCGGCGGTGGTCCCGGTATAGGCCCTATCTGCGTTACAAAAGAGCTTGCACCATTCCTTCCGGGGCATAAATTCTTAGGCGGTTCTTCTTCCGATTCAGATTTTGTTACCGGTGCAGGAAATGACTTAAACGCAGTAAGTTCAGCCCCTTACGGAAGCCCGCTTGCACTGCCTATCACTCACGCATATATCAAACTTCTGGGCGAAGATGGTCTTAAAAAAGCTACACAGGTTGCAATTCTTAACGCAAACTACATAGCTGCAAAAATTAAAGAGGAGTTCCAGACTCTCTATTCAGGAGCAATGGGAAGAGTTGCACACGAATGTATTCTCGACCTGAGACACTTCAAAAAAGAGTACGGAATCGATGCTACTGATATTGCCAAAAGGCTCATGGACTTTGGATTCCACGCACCTACCCTTTCGTTCCCGGTTGTGGAGACCCTTATGGTAGAACCAACTGAAAGTGAACCTCTTGCCGAACTTGAGCGCTTTATTGAGGCACTTGTTACAATTAAGAGAGAGTGCGAAGCTGTTCGCGACGGTAAGGCAGATGCGGCCGACAATGTTTTAAAGAATGCTCCTCACACTGCTTCAGAAGTTTGCGGCGACGAGTGGAAGCACTCTTATTCGCGCAGTGAGGCAGCTTACCCGCTTGAATGGATTAAGGAGAACAAGTTCTGGCCGCAGGTTACCCGTGTCGATAACGGATACGGCGACAGAAACCTTATGTGTTCGTGCGAGGGGTGGTTATAGTGTATATCTAAAAAACATTCCTCTTAGCCGACCGGTTTTTTTAACGCATTTTTCACTTCAATTTTTTTGGGTGCTGCGGAACGCCTGCTCACAAGTTCGCCCGGCGCCCCTGCGGGGTGGTCCTCGCACTTAATCCAAAAAAATTTCATTTAAAATGCTAAAAACCGGAGGCTAATCGTACTGTTTTTTATCTGCCCACCCCCTCTTATCTTGCATTTGCATCGGTTAGTGGTGTGGCCACAACAACGGAGTTGGATAATTCGTATATTCACAATGTGTTAGCTTATGAGAAGAAAGCCATCCTCTCTTCAAGCGGAACAAATGAAGTCACAGGTTATGTCGACCGCGCATTTTATTATGATTACCTTGGAAGAGTGATCCAGACAGTGGAAAAGAACCATTTGGGAGGGATAAGCCGCACAAGCTTCAAATATGACCTCGCCGGGAATGTTCTCACTAAACATGAATCGCACCAACCGGATTCGGGATTAACTGCCGATGTCAAATCAACATCGTTTACCTACGATGTGCGTGGCAGGATGCTCACCGGAGAATAAAAGGGTCAGCCACCATTTTTGCTTAATATAAAAAATGGTGGCTGACCCTATTTTTCTATTTTTCCTATAAGAAGCGAATTTTATCGGCTAATTGAAGGAAATAATCATTTGAAATCATACCAATCTCTGCCTTTTATCCGAGTTTTCCAATTACGGAATAATAGTGCATGCATTTTACCGGCATATAAATCTGGTAGTGTAAAACAACGAGTCATAAAGGAAAAAGGCATCAATGATAATTTTTGTTCTGTGGAAAATCCAAGAGGAGGATTTATATCTACCTCTATCTTAATCTTCAAATCTCTTTCGGTCTTAAATTTTATATCATAAATAGCAGTATCATCTTTCAAGAACGCTGATTCCACAGTTGTATCTTTCTTTTTCTCTTTGCGAGTAATGACAATATCCCTACCAGAGGCAGGTTTATTTCTGTTATATTAATCATTTCTATTCTGAGCAGCGCTTATAATTATATTTTCTCCAAAAGATTGACCCTAATAATCTCATACGCTTCCTGAGGATCATAAATATCATTTGAGTCTCTCCTTAGCAATCCAGTAATATCGCCCAAAAATTCTGTATCTAACATTTTTTCTTCCATATTCAACAAGAATTCTTTTTGTGTGGGTGCATTGCTGCCCACTACAAAGTTCATATATTGGCGATAACAAGTAAGTATTTGGTCGAAATTCAAGTCCTTATGAGTTATGGCTGTGTATAAATCAAACAAATCCCGACCTTTACGTCGTTGGTAAAGTGCCCGGAGTTTTGTCCCCAATAATTCTTCCAATTGAAAAGTTGTAATTTTACAACTATCTGTGTACCAATCACTCTCTACGGAAAAAGGAAATTTTGTCATACCTAATACACTGAAATGTTCACGGCAGTTTGTTTCTACTTTTAAACGCAACGGCATTACTGGTGCAATTTCCGACTCAAAGCGAAAAACCAAAGTATTGTTGTTGGCTTTTTGTTTTATAACAGGTTTGCCTAAAAAAGATAATATATTTCTGATTCGATCAATCGTTTCTTTTATGGGTTCAGCTGTAATTTGAACCAAATCAATATCTTCCGAATATCTGGGTTGAGGGGAAAGATATAATTTATGCAAAGCAGTTCCACCTGTTCGTTTGTTTGCCACGGTACATTATGTGACCATTCAGTTATATATGCTTGTGGTATCATTATGAAGTTCTAATTCTGTGATTGGATTATTCATCTATTTCAATTTCTGTGTTCACTATTATTTTCCATCTATCGTCTAATGAAAATCCAACGTCTGGTGATGATGCTTTTAATGGAGTACGAAATAAGTTTATATTTTTTTGTTTAAAAGTTTCAAATAAAGTATTTGCTAATGAATCATATCCCAAAATCTTTTCAAGAATATATCCAAGTCGCTGCAAAGTAGCAACCGGAACATATTCAAAAAGATAGCTGTTAAACATCTCCGGTTTAATTGCTTCTGCCAATTCATTCAAGACAGTTGATACTCTATTGATTCCCCCAATCCTCTTTTCGTATAATATTAAGTCACACGCAGTAAGAGCAGGATTTGAAACTTTCAAATAGCCTGTTTCAGTTTTCTTTGATTCCAATAGCGTTTCCGGAATTGTTCTTTTACTCAGAAAATTTATCTTCAAGCCTTTTTTTTGGGCTATCCGCAAAACTGGTAAATTTGTTACAACAAAAAATTCTTGCGGTTGCTGGTGTGATGCACCGTAGAATCCGGCAGCATTTAGTAATGCAAGATAATATGGCCGTTCCAGATATTTCATTAATCCATCTAAGAACATTGCAGGAGGCAATATCCCTTTGGATAAATATTGTGGGGGGATAATCAGAAAATAACGTTTGTAAACAGAAATAATCTTTCCTTTGGCTGTTAATCTATTTAGAGCACTCCTTGCAGCGGTTTCGGTATAAGTCGGTAGTTCCTTAGCAAGCAAATCCAATGAAAAAGCATATCTTCCCCTTGATTGAAGTTTTTCTATCCATTGACTTAACGTGATTTCTTCCTGTTTATCCATTGAAGTAATTTTTCGCTAAATATACCGTTTTTCAGTATATATTGCAAGTAATT
>CAZOOH010000037.1:1589-4633 GCA_964581375.1 uncultured Muribaculaceae bacterium | reverse complement strand
TTATAATTGACTCATAATCCGGCAGATGTTTGAGGTTTTGCTGTTGGAGAAGAAGTGAAGTACGGGAGCGCCATTGCGGATTAGCTCCCGGCTTTGATTTATACACCATTCGATTCCTATTTCCCTTACGGCTTCGGGCGATGAGGCTTTTACCACCTCCCTTACGAGTTCGTCTGGAATATCGACTTTGAATCTCTGTGGAATTTGGTTAAGCTGTTTAAGGGTTGCCAGCGGTTTGATTCCGGGAATAATGGGAACATCGATGCCTTCGGCTCTGCACCGCTCTACAAAAGAGAAGTACTTTGCGTTATCGAAAAACATCTGCGTAATAATATATTCCGCACCATTTCGAACCTTCTGCTTCAAAAAATGGATGTCGCTCTCCATACTGGGAGCCTCAATATGCTTTTCGGGATAACCTGCCACTCCAATGCAAAAATTACTTGAAGCTCCCTGAATATCCTCCTCAAGATATTTACCCCTGTTCATATCGGAAATCTGCCTGACTAAATCGTCGGCATAGACGTTTCCGCCGGTTTCGGGGGTAAAATAGACCTCACTCTTTATGGCGTCGCCCCTAAGGGCCATCACGTTGTCGAATCCGAGAAAGCTAAGGTCAATAAGGGCGTCCTCTGTTTCGGATTTTGTAAAACCTCCGCATAAAAGATGGGGAATGGCATCGATTTTATATTTGGTTTGTATTGCAGCGCAGATGCTTACAGTTCCTGGCCTCCTTTTTACAACCCTGCGTTCTAAAAGACCACCTTCAACCTCTTTATATTCAAATTCTTCTCTATGGAGAGTTACGTCAATAAAAGAGAGGTCATATTCCAATGCGGGTTCAATAATATCGTAAACAGATTGAATATTCTCTCCTTTAAGGGGCGGCAAAATCTCTAAAGAGAAGAGGGTTCTTCCATTCGATTTTTTTATGTGGTCGGTAACTTTCATAATTTATGGTGTCATTAATTGAAACAATTTTACATTATGTGAGGTAAAAGCCATTTAGCAGCTTCATCTGCCGGAATACCTCTTCTTTGAGCGTAATCTTCCAGTTGGTCCTTTCCAATTTTACCCAATCCGAAGTATTTGCTTTCGGGGTGCGAAAAGTAGTAACCCGATACCGATGAAGCCGGGTACATTGCCATATTTTCGGTCAGTTTTACCCCTATTGCACTCTCCACATCCAGTAAACTCCAAATTGTACGCTTCTCAAGGTGGTCGGGGCATGCAGGGTAACCGGGAGCGGGGCGGATACCTCTGTATTTCGCAGCAATCAAATCTTCATTTGAGAGGTTCTCTTCGGGGGCATAACCCCAGTACTCCTTTCTTACTTTTTCGTGCAGATACTCGGCAAATGCCTCAGCCAATCTGTCGCCCAGCGCCTTTATAATAATCGAGCTGTAATCGTCGCCCTTTTGCTCATAATCGTTTGCCAATTTCTCGATTCCACTCCCGGCCGTAACACAAAATAGTCCGACGAAGTCCTCTTTACCGCTCTGTTGAGGGGCAACAAAATCGGCAAGCGCAAAATTAGGAACACCCAGATTTGCTGCCTTTTGCTGTCTAAGAGTCAAGAATTTGGCTAAAGGCTGTCGATAATTATCTCTGTCAAAAACCGTAATATCGTCGCCAAGTGAGTTAGCCTTAAAAAACCCGCAGATTCCGACCGGTCCCGAATATGAATTATCTGCCGTAAAACGGGCAGATATCTCTTTGAGCTTCGCCTGTGCATCTTTAAATAAATTTGAAGCCTCTGCGCCGTAAATTGTGTTTGTTAAGATGGAAGGATAGCGCCCGTTCAGATTCCAAAGCCTGAAGAAAGGAGTCCAGTCAATATATGGTACCAGCTCATCTACAGGCGGCTTTACAACCTCATTTCCTGTAAGTTGTGGAACTGGAGGAGTATATTCGTCCCAATTGAATTTATAAGAGTTTTGCCTTGCTGCCTCCAATGGGACAATTACCTTATCGAGAGATCTTTGCAGATGCCCTTCCAACAGCAATTCGTACTCCTGTTTTATTGAAGCGGTAAACTCTTTGGAGTTTTTGCCAAGCAGATTCCTTACGATAGGTACAGCTCTAGAGGCATCTGTCACATGAACGACAGCTCCAGAATATGCAGGAGCAATTTTAACGGCAGTGTGAATTTTTGAAGTTGTTGCTCCGCCAATAATGACTGGAATCTTTAACCCTCTCCTCTCAAGTTCTTTCACAACCTCAACCATCTCCTCAAGCGAAGGGGTTATCAAACCGCTCAACCCGATAATATCGGCGCCATCCCTAACGGCAGTATCGATGATTGTTTCGGCCGATACCATTACTCCAAGGTCAATAATCTCGTAATTATTACAAGAGAGCACAACCGACACAATATTCTTCCCGATATCGTGAATATCGCCCTTAACGGTGGCCATCACAATTTTGCCCGAAGAGTTGCTCTGCTTTTGAGCAAGCATATAAGGCAACAGAGTGCTCACAGCCCTCTTCATTACTCTGGCCGATTTTACCACCTGTGGCAAAAACATCTTTCCGCTGCCAAAAAGGTCGCCAACCACATTCATTCCCGTCATAAGATACTTTTCAATCACATCTACGGGGCCGGCAGATGCTTTTCGGGCCTCCTCAACATCGGAGTCGATAAACTCTTCGGTGCCCTTTACTAAGGCATAGGTAATTCTGTCCTGAAGAGCATCTGCCCTCCATTCAAGTACGGGCTTTTCGCTCTTTTTACCGCCATCTCTTAAAGACTCGGCAAAGGAAATCAATCTTTCGGTGGCATCGTCCCGCCTGTCGAGAAGAACATCTTCTACATATTCCAGAAGTTCTTTATCTATATCGTCATAAACTTCCAACATTTCGGGATTCACTATACCCATTGTCATTCCGCTGTTCACGGCATGGAATAGGAATGCAGAGTGCATTGCCTCCCTCACCCTGTTGTTGCCCCGGAAAGAGAAGGAGACGTTACTTACACCTCCGCTTACACCCGCATTGGGCAGATTCTCTTTTATCCAGCGTGTAGTTTCGAAGAAATCGACTCC
>CAZOOH010000037.1:0-1489 GCA_964581375.1 uncultured Muribaculaceae bacterium | reverse complement strand
TCGCCCTCCTTGAGCGATATAGAATTAACAACCCCCTTGCCCTGTATAACTTTCAAAGCAGCTTCAATAATCTCCCAGCGCGAGCTGTCCACCATCACCGGAACCCTTGCAATATCGGGCTCCGCCGCAATCAAGTTCAAAAACTGCGTCATCGCTTTAACTCCGTCCAAAAGGGCGTCGTCCATATTTATGTCGATAATCTGTGCGCCTCCCTCGACCTGTGTCCGGGCTATCTCTACTGCTTCGCGGTACTTCTCCTCTTTTATAAGATTGAGGAACTTCTTTGAGCCGGCTACATTTGTCCGCTCTCCGACGTTTACAAAATTTGTCTCGCTGCTAACCACAAGAGGTTCAAGCCCTGCAAGACGCAATATTTTAGGTTGTTCCACGCTTTGGCGCGGTTTGTAGCCTGCTGCAAGAGAGCTTATTACCTTTATGTGTTCCGGGGTGGTGCCGCAACACCCTCCCACTATGTTGAGAAGTCCTTCGTCAAGGTACTCCTTTATATGCGAAGCCATCTTTGCGGCACTCTGGTCATAGTTGCCGAACTCATTCGGTAGCCCCGCATTCGGATGAGCCGATATTTTAAGATTTGTAGCTCTGGAGAGCCTGCGAATATATTGTTTGAGTTGGTCGGGGCCGAATGCACAATTGAGCCCGATGCTCAGCAGCGGAATGTGTGAAACCGATATGAGAAACGCCTCGACTGTTTGTCCCGAAAGGGTTCTGCCCGAAGCGTCCGTAACTGTTCCTGAGAGCATTACATGGGCATTACCACCCTTTTGCCCCCTCTCTCTCCTCTCCGCTTTTGCCTGTTCGATTGCAAAAAGAGCGGCTTTAGCGTTAAGTGTGTCAAAAACCGTCTCCACAAGCAGAATATCGACTCCCCCGTCTAACAGAGCATCTGCCTGCACACGGTATGCCTCACGCAATTGATCGAAGGTAATTGCTCTGAATCCCGGATCGTTAACATCGGGAGAGATTCCGGCCGTTCTGTTTGTCGGCCCTATTGAACCTGCCACAAAGCGCGGTTTATGGGGAGTTTGTTTAGAGAATTCGTCGGCAGCCTCTCTCGCAAGTTTTGCAGATTCGAAGTTTATCTCATATACAAGCTCTTCCAGATGGTAATCGGCCAATCCTACGGAGGTTGAGGAGAAGGTATTTGTTTCGATAATATCGGCACCCGCTTCAAGATAGGCTCTATGAATTTCCAGTATTGCCTGAGGTTGGGTAATCGAAAGCAGATCGTTATTTCCCTTCAGAGGATGTTCAAAATCTTTGAACCGCTCCCCGCGAAAGTCCTCTTCACAGAACTTATACTGTTGCAACATTGTGCCCATTGCCCCATCAAGTATAAGCACTTTTCCCTCTAAAAGCTGTAATAACCTATCGTTCATTTATTTAATCTATATCAATTTATTACTAAATAAAGGAAATTTTTTAACGTTTGAAAAAAATTATACAAAAAAAGACCCCTGCAAATGCAGAG
>CAZOOH010000036.1:0-11826 GCA_964581375.1 uncultured Muribaculaceae bacterium | reverse complement strand
TTGTATTTTAATTTTTTTTGCTTTATTTAATCAACTTGATCATTGTTCGGGCTTTTACCACTTTTATGTTGTCTGAAACCTGCGCCTTTTTTGTACTTTCCTCAACATTTTTTGAAAATTTATATATTCCTGCTTTTGCATCGTAAGTTCCTTCATAACTTTCGATTGCATTTGAATCTTTATCGAGAATACTCCCGCCGTAATTAAAAACAGCAACGGAATCCTTTGTATAATAGTCCATTATCATTGTCCGTAATCTGTTATTATCTTTATCGACCATCTCGACTATACTTCCTCGGAATTCAGCAATATTTGCATTGGCTACATAGTGAATAATGTCACTTGTAAGCCGGGTATTTTTCTGAATAATCTGAACATTACCTTTTGCATCCAAAATATTCAAGGCTACATCCCAAATAGCAGAATCACAAAGAATGTATGTGTTATTGTGCAAGAATTGAGCACTTCCGCTTACTTTCTTAAGATCTCTGCCATCTTTCTGAATAATTTCGGCCGATTTAGCGGCAATAAGCCTTAACAACCGCGATTCTTCCTGTTGCTGAGAGAATGCAGATACCGCTATTACATAAAAAAGTAAGGTCAGAGAGAACTTTCTCATTTTTTAATCCATCCCTCTTTTTTGAACGGGCAATTAGCAAAGATTGGGTCAATTTTTATGTATGTCGAAGCCTGATTCTTTGCTATAAATTGATTTATGGTTTCTTCGGCTGCTTTGTTTTTGGCAAGTCCAAGAAGCACATTAAAATCCTCTTTGAAATTTGCAGTATGTGCAGGAATAATTTGTTCCAGTTTGATAATCTTGTAGATTGTATTGCCGCCATCCATAGAATTATTTTTGCCCTCGTTATCGATTGTCTCGAAAGGTTCAGAAATTTCGCCTACCTTAAGGTCTTTAAGAACGTCATAGTCATTTGGTTTAAGACGATCTTTTTCAAACAATACCGATCCTGTCTCCTCGTCGGACATAATTCCTCCGTTCAGGAAAGATTTAGGGTCTTGCGAATAAGTACGGGCTGCAATTTCGAACTTGATGCTATCGTTCAAAATTTGAGTACGGATAGAGTCAAGTTTGCCGAATGCTTTTGTTCTGTCTACGCTTGTAAATTCAGGTTTTAAAAGGATATGACGTGCATTGAACATGTCTCCGTCTCTGGTAATCAGTTGAATTATATGGAATCCGTATGGAGTCTCTACAATCTGTGAAACCTGACCCGGTTTAAGAGTCATTGCTGCATCGGAAAATGCAGGAACGAATAGTTGTTTGGCTGTCATACCGAGTTCTCCGCCTCTTGCGGCAGAGTTTGGATCTTGTGAGTATATTGTAGCCAGGCTTGAAAATTTCTCACCTTTTATAACTCTGTCCCGTATCTCCAGTAATTTCTCTTTAATAGCAATAACGGCATCTGCCTTGTTTGGATAGATAACTATCTGCCTTATTTTATACTGTGTCGGTATAATAGGAAGCGAATCTTTTGAGCTGCTTTTATAGAATTTTTCTACGTCGGAAGGGGTAAGTTCCGGGGCTTTTTCTACGATGTTTCCTTGCATTTGTTGAGTAAGAGATTGCTCCGAAAGAGTCTCTCTCCACTCTTCTCTGATTTTAAACATTGGCTTCTTGAAGTAATCTTCCATTGCCTTTTCTCCCCCAAGTTGCGACATTATCTGCTGAACACGGTTATTAAGTTCGGCTTCGACTGACTCATTATTTACCTTCAAACTGTCTAGTTTGGCTTGATTAAGAAAGAGTTTTTGAATCAACATGTTCTCAAGTACTTCACAACGAATGTTTTTGTCCGAAGTTACACCTTGAACCATCATCATCTGAACCTCATTCTCAATTGCCGAGAGTTGAATCATATCGCTCCCGATAAGTGCAACTGTTTTGTCGATGAGACCGGATTGATATTTTTGTCCGTTTGCCGGAATTGTGCAAATTATTGCTGTCAGTGTCAAAAGAATCGGGTATAACCTACTTTTCATTTTGTGAAACTTTAAAATTTGTTTTTAAATCGTTTTTCTCCATTGCCTCTTTAATCAAATTTGATTCCAGTTCGGAGAGAAGAGCCTGTTTTCTTTTTGAAAGGATTATCTCCTTAATCTTAGGTTTATAATATTCAAAAGGGGCAAGAGCGTCTGCTCCGATTTTTTGTGCAAAATAAACATAATAAGAGAACAAGCTGTCACTCGTCTCAATGCAAGATTTGGACCAAGCCGCTTTTTCGCATGAAGTAACATCAAGCGGAACCTCTCTGGCAACATTTGAGATATCGGTCCACTCGTTGTTAAAATTATTATAGCGATCGGCCGAATTATAACTTAATCTCTCCAGCTCTTCGATATCCTCGGTGTACGGAGAGTTGTATATCTTTTTGATAATCTCGTTGTTAGGTGATGTCTTGGAGATTTTTACTATACGTGCTTTTACTACGGAATTGGTTCTTGTAAAATTTGAAGAGTTCTTGTTGTAATATAATCTGCACTCATCGTCGCTAATGTTAGTATCAAGCCTCTCTTCAATATATTTTTGTTCGTACCTGAATACCAATAACGAGTTTCTATACTCTTCGAGCTCTCTTCTAACGTCTTTATCTTCTTTTGAGAGCTCATTTTCGGCTTTGTGAGCCAATAAGTTTTTAACGGCCCAGGAATTTACGTACTGCTCTATCATTGCAAGAGAATCATCTGCCGCAGTTCCCGGAGGAATAAGAGCTTTAACGTCCGATTTGTAAATTGATTTACCATAAAGTTGAGCAACTTTTTCGTCGTCAGAGACGATTCCGAAATATTTACATGAACTAAGCAAAAGTGCAGATGCCAGGATAACGGTGCCAAAAAGTTTTCTCATAACAAGATATTTTAACGGCTGTAATTAGGTGATTCCCTTGTAATTGTAACATCGTGAGGATGGCTCTCAATAACTCCTGCAGCTGTAACTCTTACAAATTTAGCCTTTTGAAGTTCTTCGAGATTTTTAGCCCCACAGTAACCCATCCCGGCTCTCAGACCGCCTGTAAGTTGATAAACAACCTCACCGAGAGTTCCTCTGTACGGTACCTGGGCAACGATACCTTCGGGTACCAATTTTTTAATATCCTCTTCCATATCCTGGAAATAACGGTCTTTAGAACCCTGCTGCATTGCCTCCAGCGAGCCCATTCCTCTGTAAGACTTAAATTTACGACCATTAAGAATGATGGTCTCTCCGGGAGACTCCTCAACACCGGCAAAAAGCGAACCTGCCATTATTGTAGAAGCACCGCCCGCCAAAGCCTTAACAATATCGCCCGAATAGCGAATACCGCCATCTGCAATAATCGGAATTCCAGTACCCTTTAACGCCTCCGCTGCCTGCATAATAGCAGAAAGTTGCGGAACTCCCACACCTGCAACTACTCTGGTTGTGCAGATAGAGCCCGGACCTATTCCCACCTTAATACCGTCCACACCGCATTCCGCTAGCGCAAGTGCAGCTTCGGCTGTAGCAATATTTCCTGCAATAATTTCGATATTAGGGAAGCTCTTTTTAATCTCTTTAACTGTCTTCAAAACGAAGAGAGAGTGACCGTGCGCAGTGTCGATAACAACAGCATCACTGCCGGCTGCGACAAGCTTTTCTACCTTAAGCATAGAGTCGGAGCCGACTCCTACAGCAGCAGCAACCAGTAACCTTCCTTTACTGTCTTTACTCGCTTTTGGATTATCTTTTATCTTAGTAATATCTTTATAAGTAATAAGTCCGAAAAGCGTTCCGTCGTCGGAAACAACAGGAAGTTTTTCGATTTTATGTCTTTTCAAAAGGTCAGTGGCAGATGCCAGATCGGTACCTTTTTCAGTTGTAATAAGATTTTCCGAAGTCATAACCTCCGAAATGGGGGTTTTCATGTTGTCGACAAAACGCAAATCGCGGTTTGTAACAATACCAATTAGTTTATAACTTTGGTTAACAACCGGAATGCCGCCTATACCGTTCTCTCTCATTAACTTAAGGGCGTCTCCCACATTGTCGTCGGGGCCTATGACAATCGGGTCGTAAATCATGCCGTTCTCCGATCTTTTAACTCTTCTGATATGCTCCATTTGCATCTCGATTGGCATATTCTTGTGAATCACACCAATTCCGCCCTCTCTGGCAATTGCGATTGCCAGCTCTGCTTCGGTAACAGTGTCCATAGCTGCCGAAACGATTGGAGCACTAAGCTTTATGTTTCTTGAAAACATTGTAGAGATATCAACTTCTCTTGGTAAAACCTCCGATCTTGCAGGAATGAGCAAAACATCATCGAAAGTGAGGCCTTCAGGAATAATTTGGTTAGTGAGAGATTGCATGACTTTTTATTTTTATAATCTGCAAAGGTAAGCAAATTTTAGTTATTTTAGTGGTCAAATCTTATGCCATGAAAAAATCATTTATTGTTGTAACAGCGGTGCTATTGCTTGTATTTTCATGCAGTACCGCAAAAAAAGAGGGAATAAGCGAAATGGTAACCGGACAAATCATAGATTCCTTAGCTAAAAGGAGTGTGGGAATCGATAAAATGCTTATTGAAAACGGAGTAAATCAGGCTGCTGCTCAATGGAAAGAGAGTAACGGGGACTCTAAAGCATTTGAAACATTTTGTTACGAGAACTTTATGAGCACACCTCAGGAGAAGGAGGTACTTTTCAAAAAACTCTCTGTAGCATACGAACTAATAAACGGCCACTTCAGCGAAATGTCTGTTGGTCTTAAGAAACCACTCCATCTCGATATAGGCCCTCTCACACAAGTCGATTATATCTTCGGCGGGTACGAACCAACGGCCCATTTCAAAGAGGATATGTATAATAATAAGCTTGCGTTTATATCTATTCTTAATTTTCCTTTTTTCGATTTAGCTCAGAAGGATAAGTTGGGAGGTAACTGGAGTCGCCTTGAATGGGCTTATGCAAGAATGGGCGATCAATATACTCCGCAGCCGCCTGCAATTGTAAACCAATTGGTTGCCGATGCCGGCCTTAAGGCGGAGAGCTACATTTCTGAGTATAACATTATGGCCGGGTCGTTGATTAACGATAAGGGCGAAAAATTGTTTCCTGCCGGCATGAAGCTTCTTACTCACTGGAATTTGCGTGACGAAATTAAGTCAAACTATGCTGCCGGCCCTCAGAATTTCGAAAAGCAGAAGATGATTTACGAAGTAATGATGAGGATTATTGACCAATCAATTCCTAAACAGGTGATTAACAACGATAAATTTGAATGGGATCCTTACAAAAACATCATAAAAAGTGAAGGAAAAGAGGTAGCGGTACAGCAAGAGGGAGGGGAGCGTTACGCTGTTCTGCTTGAGCAATTTAAGGCGCAGAAAGAGCTCGATAAATACGTATCTGCCTACCCGACAGCAATAAAAAGGGCGTTTGACGGGCAGATGCAAATATCTGTTGAGGAGATTGAGCAGATGTTTAAAGAGTTTATGAGTTCTCCAAAAATCAAGGAGTTAGCCGGAATCATTAAAGAAAGACTGGGAAGACCTCTTGAGGCGTATGATATTTGGTATGACGGATTTAAAGCCCGCAGCTCTATTTCGCAGGAGAGTCTCGATGCCATTACAACAAAAAGATATCCTACAGCTGAGGCATTCGACGCCGATATCCCGAATATTTTGGTAAAACTGGGATTCTCAAAGGAGAAGGCAGATTGGCTTGGAAGTGCCATAGTTGTTGAGGCTGCCAGAGGTTCGGGACATGCGCAGGGTGCAATGAGCAGTAACGATGTAGCCCGATTGAGAACAAGATTGTCGCCTAAAGGAATGGATTATAAAGGGTTCAATATAGCTGTACATGAACTGGGTCACAATGTGGAGCAGACAATTAGCATGAGAGAGGTAGATTATTACATGCTCAACGGGGTTCCTAACACTGCTTTTACCGAAGCAAATGCCTTTGTTTTCCAAAAGAGAGATCTTAAAATTCTCGGCTTCCCTAATGTTGATGCCGACCAAAAGAAAAAAACCGAAATGGATATTCAGTGGGGGGCATTTGAGATTATGGGTGTTTCGCTCGTAGATATAAATGTATGGCGCTGGATGTATGATAATCCTCAGGCTACACCTGCCCAGCTTCAAGAGGCTGTTATCAGAATTTCCAAAGAGGTGTGGAATGAATTCTTTGCTCCGGTAATGGGTGTTAAGGACTCACCTGTTTTGGCAATCTATTCGCACATGATTAATTATCCGCTCTATCTTGCAAACTATCCGTTTGGCCATATAATTGAGTATCAGCTTGAGAAATACTATGAGGGAAAGGATCTTGCAAAGGAGATGGAGAGAATTTACTCAATTGGTAATATTACTCCTCAACAATGGATGCTGAAGGCAACCGGCGAAAAGATATCTGTTAAAGCTATGATTGAATAAATATTGCCGAATCAGGGGGTGTGCAAACGTCCCTGAAAAGTATCACGCTCCTCCAGACGCTTATCGAGCAGACGGAGGAGCTCTGTGTTTCTTATCTTTCCCCAAGGGAGCGAATTGACAAATCTCGGAGGTACTTCGCCTGCAAAACGCTCAATATAGAGGTCGGGCCTTAGAAGTTCGAGAAAATCGATAAAAAAGTCGATATACTCTTCCAGTGCAAATGAGTAGAAATCGGAAGGATTCATTGCAAACTCCCTCTCCATCGGGGTTCCCTTAATAATTTGCAACTGGTGGAATTTTACCGAGTTAAGAGGCAGATTATTTATTTTTTGCGCCATTCCGAGCATCTGCTCACGACTCTCTCCCGGCAACCCGAAAATAAAGTGAGCGCCTTGAGTAATTCCTCTTTTTGCTGTCTCATTTACCGCAATAGAAGCCTGAAGGAATGTGTGACCGCGGTTTATCCTCTCAAGTGTTTTGTCGTAGCACGACTCGATTCCGTACTCTATTATGACTATGTGTTTTTTTGAGAGCTCGTGCAGATAGTCGAGTTTTTGAGAGTCGACGCAATCGGGACGGGTTCCAATTACAAGCCCTGTTACTTTTGGGTGGGAGAGTGCCTGTTCGTAAAGCTCCTTCAGAGTTTCGAGCGGGGCGTAAGTGTTTGAATATGGCTGGAAGTAGGCAAGATAGTTTTCGGTTGTCCTGTAGCGGTTCAGATGAAATTCAATGCCCTCATTCAGTTGTTGCTCAATTGATTTGGATGGAACAGAATAGGATGGATGAAATGCATCATTATTACAATAAGTACAACCGCCTGTTGCAACAGAACCGTCTCTGTTCGGGCATGTAAATCCCGCATCGACCACAATCTTTTGGATTCTGTGACCGTAATGCTCTTTAAAAAATCCTACATAGGAGTTGTATCTTTTTTTCAAAACTTAACCTTGAAAATACATTTTTTTATTTTTCCTGTCCCGATAAGCGGTGCATGAGCATCGTGAGGGTAAATCATAGCAAAATTGCCCGGGGTAAGGATTACGAAGTTCTCAGGAGCTTCGTCGAGGTAAGCTATATCTTTTTCCTGGTTATATTCGATGTTTTCGCCGATGCACTTTCCTCTGTCCCTGTGTCCTATGGTCTCTTCGCCTTCAAGTAACAAATGGATGTCGATATAGGAGTCGTGAACCTCCAGTTTTGGAATGTCGAGCCCTTTGCCCTCTCCCTCCCAGAGTGTACAATAGATATCAGTTCCCTCGATTGTATATTTTCCCGGAGCGAGGTTTTCGAAGTCGGTTTTACGCATGTAGTTCCAAACTTTTTCAAACAGCGGATGAAGCTTGGAGTATCTTTCAAATCCTTTAACAGAATCAATAATCATTTCATTCTTATTTTATGCAAATATACTATCTTTGTGAGGATAGGGTTATAATTTCACACTTAACAAAAGCTAAAATGCACAAAATCTGCACAAAAATTGTTTTGACGGCAATATTAGTGTTGTCATTAACTACACTCTTAAATGCTCAGCAAAACAACAAACGGGAGTGGAGAGCTGTTTGGATTGCAACCGTAAACAATATCGACTGGCCGTCTAAACCGGGTTTAACCTCTCAACAGCAACAAAAAGAGCTTATTGATTATTTGGACTTATTCAAGAAACTCAATATAAACGCAATTGTGTTACAGGTTCGTCCTACGGCAGATGCTTTTTATAAATCGGATCTTGAACCTTGGTCAATCTATTTGACAGGAGATCAGTCGAAGGCACCTGAACCATTCTATGATCCGCTGGAATTCGCAATTAAAGAGGCTCACAAAAGAGGGATGGAGTTACATGCCTGGCTGAATCCATACAGGGTTTCGCAAGACACTGCCAACCTCAAAGATATGGCTCAGAACCACATTGCACGCAAGAATCCTGAAATGTTCGTTAAACACACAAAAAAATATTACTTCGACCCGGCTTTTCCGCAAACAAGGGAGTTTCTTTGTAAAGTCATTGTCGACATAGTTAAAAGGTACGACGTAGATGGAATTCACTTCGACGACTATTTCTATCCGAACAACGATTTTAAAGATGATTACTCTTTCTCAATTCATTCAAGAGGTTACAAACCCGAAGATAAAATGGCATGGCGAAGGGAGAATGTCGATTTAGTTGTTAAGATGCTCAGAGATTCTATTAAGGCAATCAAACCTTATGTAAAATTCGGCATAAGCCCGTACGCTATATGGCGTAATAACGACCTGGATCCTAGAGGTTCTGCAACAAAGAGTTTCTCTTATACTAACTACGACCATCTGCACGCCGACATCTTAAAATGGATGGAAAATGGTTGGGTTGACTATATTTTACCTCAGTTCTATTTTAATATCGGTTACCCGGCCGTCGATTTTGATGTAATTACAAAGTGGTGGCAGGATTACTCTTACGGAGTTCCGTTGTATGCAGGGTTGGCAACATATAGGCTTGATGCCAATGCAAAAATTGAAGCATGGCGAAATGTTTCGGAAATCGATAAGCAGATAGACAGAATCAGAAATCAAAAAGGGTACTTCGGAGTTTGCTATTTTAACGCGAAGGACTTTAAAGATAATAAGTTGGGAATTGATGAATTGTTGTTAAAAAGGTATAGCCACCCTGCTCTTTCTCCTGCTTTGAAGGGTTTTGACACTGTTGCTCCGGCTTCGCCTTTAAAACCTGTAATTAAAAAGAGTCATGGTAAACTTGATTTCCAATGGTCGGAGAGTTCACAAAACGGAAAACCTAAAATATATTATTATGCAATATATAAATTTGCCAAAAACGAAAAACCGGATTTCTCAAACGGAAATTCTTTGGTAGAATTGACAGGTTTGAATAAATGGAGTGCTCCTGATGACGGATCGGTATATTATGTTACATCGCTCGATCGTCTTTATAATGAGAGTAAACCGGTAAAATTTAAGATTAAGAAGTAAACATATTTAAAACATATATGAAAAAAATAGTTTCGTTAACTGCGCTGCTTGCACTTACTGCCGGAATGGCATTTGGTCAAGTTAAAGAGAGTGTTAAAAAGTTTGATACTATCTTTAGAAGTGTTAAGAGTGAATTTGCACCCGACAGAAGAGTAAAGACTTTTGAGGCAAAGCTTGAAGTTGCTGCCGATTCCTCTTTGATTCTTAAGGGTTCTACTACCGAAAAGGCTGCTAAAGAGGCCCTTCTGAAACAACTTGCCGACAATAAAATTGTTGTGTCCGATAAAATGATTCTTCTGCCCGACCCTGCTCTGGGCGATAAGATTTACGGAATTACTTGTCAATCGGTTATTAATTTCCGTTACGGACCGGACTATGCTGAGGAGAGCGCAACTCAGACAATTTTGGGTACACCATTGAGAATTCTCGAGAAGAGCGGCGGATGGGTTAGAGCAATGACTCCTGAGGGATATATCGCCTGGGTATCGGGTGGCAGTATTCAGCCAATGAACGAAGCTGAATATAATGAGTGGAAAAAAGCCGACAGACTGATTATAACTACTCACTATCTGCTTTTCAGGGAGGAGCCCTCTGACAACTCTGCGGTTGTAATGGATGGCGTTTGGGGTGGTATTGTTTGCAAATCCGCTGAGGTTGGCGACTGGTACAGAGTTAATCTGCCTAACGGAAAGAGAGCATTTGTCCGCAAATCAAACGCAATGGACTTTAAACAATGGCTGAATACAAGAAATATATCTCCTGAATCGTTGGTTGCTACCGGCAGACAATTTTTGGGATTCCCTTATATGTGGGGTGGAACCTCTGTAAAAGCTGTAGACTGCTCAGGTTTTACGAAATCTGTTCACTATCTGAACGGTGTTATACTTGAGAGAGATGCATCTCAGCAGGCTTTGACCGGAGAGAGTGTAGATATCAGTACCGATTACAGTAATCTCAAAACGGGTGATTTGTTGTTCTTCGGGTCAAAAGCTTCGGAGGGACGCAAAGAGAGAATTTCACATGTAGGCATGTATATTGGTAAGGGTGAGTTTATTCACTCTTCGGGTACTGTAAGAATCAACTCTTTGTTTAAATCGGCTCAAAACTATAATGATGTTGAGAAGAGGCTTGTGAGAGCTCAGCGGATTCTTACCAAGATTGATTCAGATGAGGGATTAGTTTCAATTAAGAACCATCCGTGGTATTTTTAAAAATTGTAAATAATTTTAAATAAAGAAATATGACTACCAGAAGAGATTTCCTGAGAACAGCAGGGATAATTACCGCAGGAGCGGCACTTCTTAACCCTTTTGAGATTTTTGCTCAATCGGGAAAAACAGCTGCTAAAACAGCTGCAAGCAAAAAAATGGTGTTGACTTTTCGCCCTTATGATGCTCAAATGAGGCATGTCTTTACAATTGCAAATTCTTCGAGAACTACAACCCAGCTTGTATTTACTGAGATTGCCTATGATGGTTATGTTGGGTACGGTGAGGCGGCAATGCCTCCTTATCTTGGTGAAAATCAGGTTTCTGTAATGGAGTTTTTAAAGAAGGTAGATTTGTCTCGCTTTAATTCTCCTTTTGAGATTCAGGATATTATGGCTTATGTGGAGTCGCTCTCTACGAATAATACTGCTGCTAAGGCCTCAATAGATATTGCACTTCATGATCTTGTAGGTAAAATAATGGGTCAGCCTTGGTGGAAAATTTGGGGGTTCAACTCTGCAACCACTCCGAATACATCATTTACAGTTGGTCTGGATACCGAAGAGGTGGTACGTGAAAAGACCCGCGAGGCCTCTCCTTATAAAGTGATTAAAGTAAAATTGGGTCGCGATGAAAAGACCGACAAAATGATGATAGATACTATCCGCTCGGTAACTCAAACACCTATCTGCGTTGATGCCAATCAGGGGTGGAAAGAGAAGCACTATGCCCTGGAAATGATTCACTGGCTCAACGAGCGCAATGTCACAATGATTGAACAACCGATGTCAAAATATCTATATGACGAGCATGCCTGGCTTACAGAGAACAGCCCGCTTCCTATTATTGCAGATGAGGCTTGCCAGCGTTTGACCGATATTCCTAAATTGAAGGGTGCTTACTCTGGTATAAATATTAAGCTGATGAAGTGTACCGGTCTTCGCGAAGCAAGGGAGATGGTGTCTCTAGCAAAATCGCTTCATTTGCGTCTAATGATAGGATGTATGACCGAAAGTTCGTGTGCGATTTCGGCTGCAGCACAACTATCTCCTGAAATGGAGTGGGCCGATCTGGACGGAAATCTGCTTATTGCAAACGACTGTTTTAAAGGAATGCAAATTGTTGACGGTAAGGTAACTTTGAGTGAACTTCCGGGATTGGGTGTTTCAAAATTGTAAAAAAATAATACCTTTGAAAAAATTTATATAAAATGGCAAGCTTAAGAATTATTAAAAAAG
>CAZOOH010000035.1:0-12057 GCA_964581375.1 uncultured Muribaculaceae bacterium | reverse complement strand
AGATCCAAGAACATAGTCCCATCCTGTAATAAGATTCCTGTATGTAGATTGTGTGTTAAAATTGATATTTGAATTTCTATCAATCGTTCCGAAGATATAATTCCACTCCATTCCTACAGACAAATATTTATTCAATTGTACTCCTCCCCCAATAAATGCTTTCGATAAACTTCCAATTCCGAATTTTTGGTAAGTAATATCACCATATTGATTAATAACATCAACATCCGTCTCTTTTTGTGAAAATTTATATCCGACATTACTGTACGGTGTTATACCCATCATCATGGCACTCTTTTTATAAATAGGAAAAGAGACAATGAAGTGGTTCATATTGAAAATATTAAATGCAGATGTTGTATTTGCGTCGGCGCTATAGATATTTTTTTGCTCAACTCCGAAATCTGCCATAAAAGACAAAGTATCCCGGCAAACTAACGACGCCGGATTCATAATATTTATGAATCTTTTATCTCGCAATCCTACTCCAATTCCGCCCATACTTTTATTGAAGGAAGTACCCTGTTTTGCAATTTCTCCTATTCCGAAAACAGTGTAGGGAGTAAATGTGCTCAATGCATCAGTTGTTTGTGCAAATACTCCGCCTCCGATTATGAGGGAAATTATTGTAAAAATTGTTCTCTTTTTCATACTATACATGTACATTATTTTCTGCAATCCTTGCTAACCCTGTCAACACTAAATTGTAAACTACAAATATGGGGCTTTTCAATTTTATCGCAAAATAATTCGAATCACCGCCCGTAAATATAATTATATAATCGGGAT
Source organism: uncultured Muribaculaceae bacterium (assembly GCA_964581375.1). Classification (GTDB taxonomy): domain Bacteria; phylum Bacteroidota; class Bacteroidia; order Bacteroidales; family UBA932; genus JAFIHK01. The sequence continues at coordinate 11,268 of CAZOOH010000035.1, read as the reverse complement.
ACTTATTTATATATCCCTCTATTTCTTTTATCATTCCCAAAATTATGCCATTCTCTATTGCAGATGCCGTTGTTACCCCAATTTCGCCTATATTTTCAGGAGCAGAGAGCAAAGGGAGCTTTTGAGTAAACATTTCAAGAGTCTTAAACCTTGTGCTCAACCCTAGTGAAATATTGCCTCCCGCAAAATTACCCTCTTCGTCTTTAAAGTCAATTGTGAGCGCTGTCCCAAAATCAAAAATTATACATTTTTTTTTCGGGAAGAGTTCTTGAGCTCCAATTACAGCAGCCAACCTGTCGCTACCTAGCGATTCTGCAGGAGTATAATTTATTCCAATATCAATATTAACATTTTCTCCAACAACTAAAATATTTTTACATAAATGCAATATCGAATTCCTAAAACTATCTCTGTTTTTTCTGACTGACGAAACTACAATGGAAAGAGGCTTTTCTTTACTTACCAATGAAGATATAAATGCAACAACATCTTCCCCTTCATATTTGGCAATATTATCAATTACAAGACCTTTGGCGTATGCCGCCTTGACTGAGCTATTACCAATATCAACTAATAAATTTCTCATAAAATTTTAAATTGAATTTTTCAGCTCATTTAATATTTCATAAGCCCTTCCGGCAGTATTTACTTTGTCAATTCTCATAAATAATTTATCGTTCTGCTCTTTTAAAGAATACTTCTTAGACTGAATTTGTAAAAATTTTAAGATAGATTCAAATTTAGAAGATTTGAAATAGTTTGACATGTTGTTACTTACAAAATACGCCAACATTATTCCACTCTTTAAAACAATTTTTTCAAACCCTAATTCTATAGCCAACCATCTCATTTTCACCACGAAAACAAGCTGTTTTACCTGTTCCGGAATCGCCCCGAAACGATCCTCCATTTCGGCAATAAAGAGCTCAAGCTCTCTTTCATCTTTAATTGCATCAAGTTCTTTGTAAAGTCTTATCTTCTCTGCCGTAATGTTAATGTACTCTTCAGGAATTAAAATTTCAAGATCGGTATCAATCGAACAATCATTGATATATACCTCCTCACTTTTGTTGTTATACTCCTCTCCCAGCTCCTCTTTCAATTCGAGGAAAGCTTCTGCCAAAATCCTTTGATATGTTTCAAAACCCATATCGGCAATAAAACCACTCTGTTCGCCACCTAGCATATTTCCGGCACCTCTAATATCAAGATCTTGCATTGCAATATTAAATCCGCTTCCCAAATCAGAGAAAGCCTCTATTGCTTTTAATCTTCTTCTTGAATCTTCACTTATAGAAATTACAGAAGGCACAATAAGGTAGCAGAAAGCCTTTGTGTTTGACCGTCCTACCCTGCCTCTGAGCTGGTGCAAATCGCTCAGTCCAAAGTTCTGAGCCTGGTTAATAATTATTGTATTGGCATTAGGAATATCGATCCCGTTCTCAATAATTGTAGTTGAAATTAAAATATCATAATCCCCTACTATAAAATCGAGTATTCTCTTTTCCAGCATAAGCGGATCCATCTGCCCGTGCCCTATACAAATCTTTGCTTTAGGTACCAATCTGCTCAGAATCTCGGCAACTGCATGAATATCCTCAACTCTGTTGTGAACAAAGAAAATCTGCCCTCCTCTTTCTAGCTCATAAATAATTGCATCCTTTATTACATCCTCGTTAAAGTCAATAATCTCAGTTTGGATAGGTTGTCTGTTTGGCGGCGGAGTGCTGATTATTGAAAGATCTCTTGCTCCCAGTAAAGAGAACTGAAGAGTTCTTGGGATCGGAGTTGCAGAGAGGGTAAGAGTATCAACGTCAAGTTTCATCTGCCTGAGCCTCTCTTTTGCAGACACCCCGAACTTTTGCTCTTCATCAATTATGAGCAAACCCAAATCTTTGAAAAGAATCTCCTTGTTGAGCAATCTGTGAGTTCCAATTATTATATCAATTTTGCCCTCCTTCAGCTTTTCCGAAATTTCCTTAATCTCTTTAGTGGTTTTTAATCGGCTTATATACTCAATATTACATGGAAAATCCCTCAGACGACCCTTAAACGTCTGATAATGTTGAAGTGCCAAAATTGTAGTAGGTACCAGAACTGCAACCTGTTTACTGTCGGCAACGGCCTTAAATGCAGCCCTTATGGCTACCTCCGTTTTACCAAATCCCACGTCGCCGCAAACCAGTCTGTCCATAGGAAAAGGCTTCTCCATATCTACTTTTATTGCAGATACTGCCTTCGACTGATCCGGCGTATCTTCATACATAAAAGAGGACTCAAGTTCTTGCTGCAAGTATGAATCAGGCGAAAATGCAAATCCCTGAGCCTGTTTTCTTTTAGAATAGAGCATAATAAGCTCTCTTGCAATATCTTTTACCTTCGATTTAGTCTGATTTTTAAGCTTTTGCCACGCACCTGTTCCCAATTTATAAACCTTTGGCGGCAATGCATCCTTAGATTTATATTTTGAAATTCTGTGAAGACCGTGAATAGATACAAAAAGGACGTCATTATCTCTGTAAATAAGCTTTATGGACTCCTGCTGTTGTCCGTTCACAACAGTTCTCACAAGCCCTCCGAACTGCCCCACTCCATGGTCAATATGTACCACAAAGTCACCTATCTGCAAAGAGTTTAACTCGTTGATAGTAAGCCTCTCGCTCCTCTCTACCGATCTCTCTGTCTTTACTTTATGATATCTTTCAAATATTTGATGGTCAGTATAAAAACACTGTTTAGTAGTATGATCTATAAATCCTTCATGAATAGAGAGCATCAACGGAGTAAATGAAGCTCCGGTAATATTCTGTGCTGCAAAAATCTGCTTTAACCTGTCTGTTTGAGCGGTGTTCTCACTCAAGATAAATACTTTATAACCCAATGAAATTCTTTCGATTATGTCGGTAGAGAGTAGGTCAAAGTTTTTATTAAAAACAGGTTGGGGCGATATATGAAATTCAAATTTTACGGCATCTTTAGGTTTGTGGGTTAAGGTAGAGAAAAATATTTTTTTATATTTTTTACAACTCTCCGTAAAACTCTCCTTAGACAATAGTTGAGCAGATTCTGTTATTGAATGAATTTTTTCTATTTGATTTTCAAAATATTCGTAATCATTAAACCAAAAAGTCACATCTTCATTAAACAAAGAGAAAATCTCTCTCTTCTCATATTCCTCATCATATATATCCGGAACAATCTCTATGTAATCAATATCCGAAACAGATGTTTGAGAATCAATATCAAATACTTTAATTTTTTCTACCTGATCACCGAAAAAATCTATCCTGTATGGTTTGTTATGAGAAAAAGAAAAAATATCAATAAGATTCCCTCTCAAAGCAAACTGCCCCGGCTCCGATACAAAATCTACCTTTTCAAAACCTAATCCATTTAGAAACTCTTTTACAAATTCGTGAGAAACTGTGTCTCCCTTCCCAATTTTAAAAGTATTTGAATTTAATTTACTCTCCTCAATAACCGGTTCGGAAAATGAATGAGGATATGTAACAATGAATATTTTACCTCCCCCAATTGAGTAATTATTAATTGCCTGTATTGCAGATGTTCTTTGCACTTTTGCCGAAATATCTCCCCCTCCCCTTGTATTAGTAAGAGTTGCCGGTAAATAAAACACTCTTTCCTTATCAACCAACGTATAAAGATCATTAGTCACATAAAGAGCATCTTCTCTGTTGTTGGAAAAAATAATATGGATGCCGTCAGATGAAGATTCTGCGCAAATTAACATTTTTGAAGAGGCATAAACTCCCTCCAAAATTATATTGTTGCAACTCTTATCAATTAATTTCTCTTTTAATTGATCAAGCGAGCGTTGTATGATTGAAATTTTGCTCATTCATTTCCTCCTTTTAAAAGAGGTGTGCAAAGATAGTTTATTAACAACAAAGTTTAAAAGTTGTTAATATCCGGGGAGTAGATGTTAATAAAGTAAATATCAAAAAAGTTTCTCTCTTTTATTACCAGTTTTCTTCAATTTTATTAACAATTCTGTCTGTTTATAAAATCAACCTTTATGTTATTAACAATTGTTCAGTTATTGCTTACAAATTTGTTTATTAAATATATAGGAAGAAAATATTTGTTAATAAAGTGTTATTTTAATGTTTAAAACTCCCCTTTTGTGTTAGTATTTTTAATTATCAACATATTAACAACTAATCATAATAACCATATAATTAAATAAAATTATAATATATATTTGTAATAGTATGAAAGGAGTTAATAATCGATGAGTAAATTTGATTTCAGAGGGGAAAACGACCTTAAAGATAAGGAATTTGAAGGTGAAATAAGACCAAGAGAATTTTCTGAATTTTCCGGACAAGAAAAGATTCTTGAGAATCTTAAGATATTCGTTAAAGCTGCAAAGTTAAGAGGAGAATCGTTAGACCATGTTCTCCTTCACGGTCCTCCGGGCCTTGGTAAAACTACTTTGGCATATATTGTGGCAAACGAACTTGGTGTAGATATGAAAATTACTTCAGGTCCTGTTCTCGATAAACCTGGCGATCTTGCCGGCTTACTTACAGGGCTTGAAAAAGGAGATGTTTTATTCATAGATGAAATTCACCGTTTATCTCCAATTGTAGAAGAGTATCTATATTCTGCTATGGAAGATTACAGAATTGATATAATGATAGATAAAGGTCCTGGAGCCAGGTCGGTACAAATTAATTTAAATCCTTTTACTTTAATTGGTGCTACTACCAGAAGCGGATTACTTACATCTCCGCTAAGAGCGCGATTTGGAATTCAATCACATTTAGAATATTATGATAGTGAAATACTAAAAAAAATTGTATTGAGAAGTTCATATATTCTTGGTATTGAAATAGATTTGGAGGCAGCAGGAGAAATTTCCGGAAGAAGCAGAGGAACTCCGAGAATTGCAAATTCTCTTTTAAGAAGAGTTAGAGATTTTGCACAAGTAAAAGGAAACGGAAAAATTGATATTGAGATAGCAAAATATGCTCTGGATGCCCTTAATATAGATAAGAGAGGTTTGGACTCAATGGATAACAAAATTTTAACAACAATTATAAATAAATTTAAAGGTGGTCCTGTGGGTGTTACAACTATTGCTACAGCTGTAAGCGAAGATGTAGGAACAATTGAGGAGGTATATGAACCATTTTTAATTAAAGAGGGATTTATTCAAAGAACTCCAAGAGGCAGAGAAGTTACCGATTTGGCTTATTCACATTTAGGATTGAAAAAACATATAAGGAACAATAACTCTTCACTGTTTGAAATATGAAAAATTTAAAAGCAAAGTGTTTTTTTATACTTTTATTATCTGTTGCATTAAATTTTAATGAATTAATTGCTTGTACATCTGCAATAATAACCGGTAAAATTACTCCTGACGGCAGACCTTTACTCTGGAAACACAGAGATACCGGAGAAGATAATAATAGAATACAGTTCTTTAAAGGAGAAAAATTTAATTTTATAGCATTGGTAAATTCTCCTGACTCAACAGGTATTGCTTGGACAGGGACAAATTCTGCCGGTTTTTCTATAATGAATACAGCTTCTTATAATCTTAAAGACGACAATATTAAAGAAATGGACCAAGAGGGTTCATTAATGTATAAAGCTTTATCTGTTTGTGAAAATCTGGCTGATTTTGAAAAACTACTAAAAAATCTTCCTAAACCTCTAAGGGTAGAGGCAAACTTTGGCGTTATTGATGCCGAAGGAGGAGCTGCTTATTATGAAGTAAATAACACAAAGTTTGTTAAAGTAGATGCTAATGATCCAAAAATTGCACCTCAAGGATATCTTGTTTATACAAATTTCTCTTATACAGGTCGTTTTGATGAAGGAATGGGATATATAAGGCAACAAAATGCTATTGATATAATATCCAAGAGAGTAATGTACGGCGATCTTACTCCATCTTGGATTTTTAATAACTTATCTCGTTCTTTTTATCACTCAGTTCTAGGTGTAGATCTTAAAAAAGAGGAATTTTCGCCCGAAAAAGGTAGCGGTTGGTATATAGATCAAGATTTTATTCCAAGAAAATCATCGGTGGCTTCAATAGTTATCCAAGGTGTTAAACCGGGAGAGGATCCTTCTCAAACAATAATGTGGACAATGTTGGGTTATCCTCCTGCCGGTATAGCAGTTCCACTATGGGTAGAAGGTGGAGAAACCCTTCCTAAAGTTCTTACAAGTTCAAATGAAAACAAGAACGCTTATGCTTGTACAAAAGCCGTAGCTCTTAAAAACAAAACATTCCCTATAAAAAGAGGTAACGGAAATAAGTATATGAATTTTATACTTATTTATAATTCAGGTGGAAAGGGTTATATGCAGCGTTTAAAACCATTTGAAAACGAAATACATAAATTATTTACACCATTTATTCGTGATACTCGAACAAATGGTGTAAACAAAGAGGAGCTTTATAAATTGTACGATAAAAGTGACTCTTTAATTATTAAAGCATATAGTTCTATTCAATTCTAAGATCTTGTAATACAAGAGTATTGGCATCATTAGGGGCAGTAATATTTATTTTTACTGCCTTTATTTTGTTATTTGGAATTATAGTTGCTTTTCCTCTGAACAAATCATCACCTTTTATAAAATCAGTGCCATTGTAAGAGTATTCAACATATCCTTCAGTTACCCAATAGAAATTAATATTTGGGATACCTGTCTCTACTGTAATTCTACTTGTTTCAACCGGTTCTTTAAATTTATAAATTACAAAATCTCCTGCTTTAGCTTTAGCTGCACTTCTTAGATATGTATCAAATTTATAGTCAGTTATATTAGTAATTGGAGAACGTTGGTTTAAACTTAAAGAGGTTTCAATTTCTACTTCCGGGGTTTTGTATACATAATCCACATTACTTACTTTCACTGGAATACTGTTAGTAAAGCTGTTATAGAAGGTAGAAAATCTATATTTTAAAGGATTTGAAGTTTTTATTGGTCCGTTATATACCGATGAGTGTGAAACAGGAGCAGATTCATCATCGGTAAATCTTACAACTTCCCAAGGATATTGAGTAGTTACAGTAATACTACTATCATTATAAACAGCTTTTGGAGGCTCAACTCTAAAAGCAATGCCCATATTAGAAAGTCTGTCAAAATGGAATTTATTAAGTCTTAAACTGAAATTATTCCATTCCCTGTTTTCTTGTTTACTCCATCCTACTTCGGCCAAAGCAGCCAATCTAGGATATGTTTGATATTCAATAAATCTTGCAGGCCATCCGAGAAGCTCTGTCCACAAACCGCCCTGAACACCCAATATAAGTTTTGTTTTATCATTATCAAGGTTTGTACTACCGGTAGGATCAAGAGAATATGTTTTTTCGGCAGATACTATTCCCGCCCAATTGTGACCCCTCTCTTCGGGCGATTGCTTCATATCAAGGTAACAGAAAGCTCCGGGCATTAAAATAGTAGGTTGCCCTTTTGTAATTGATTCTATACCCTTAGCAACGTTTCTCCATGCGTATACCTTTGTATTTGGGTGTAAATCACCACCTTCAAGGATTTCATCCCAGCCTGCCATTTGTTTACCATACTTCTCAACTATTTTTTCCAACCTTCTTACAAAGTAATTTTGAAGTTCTGAAGTTTGCTTCATACCTTTTTCGCTCATCAAATCCTTACAACTTTTACAATTCTCCCAGGAAGATCTGTTAACTTCATCTCCCCCGATATGCATAGTCTTAGAAGGAAAAAGTGAAGCAATCTCCTTAATTATATTGTCTAGCATTTTGTAGTTTTTTTCATTACTAACACACCAAACATTACTAACCTCACCTTGTACACTTTCGCTTTCGTCATTTGATTTGCACAAAACTTCCGGATAAGAAGCCGTAACAGCTTTACTGTGACCCGGTAAATCAATTTCAGGTATAATTTCAATATTTCTTTCGGCAGCGTAAGCAACTATCTGCTTAATATCCTTTTGAGTATAATAACCGCCATATCTTTGACTGCCGGAACCGAAAGATGCAGGCAGAACTTCGTTATCTCCCCTCCATGCTCCCAGCTCTGTTAACTTAGGATACTTTTTAATTTCAATTCTCCATCCGTTATCGTCCGAAAGGTGCCAATGAAATTTATTAATCTTATGATAAGACATCCAATCAATATATTTCAAGACAGTTTCTTTATCAAAAAATGTACGAGATACATCAAGCATCATACCCCTGTAACTAAATCTTGGAGAGTCAGTAATCTCTAATGCAGGCACCTCCCATTTTTCAAATCCCGTAGCATTACCGGAATAAATTGTTGGAGGCAACAGTTGCAGCAAAGTTTGAATTCCATAAAAGATACCCGCTTTGGTTGAAGCAGATATTTCAATTTTATCATTATTTACTTTCAATACATACCCTTCAGAAGGTATATTAGATTGATTATCAATACTAAGTATAATTGAATTAGATGACAAACCAGAATTGTGTTTTACTCCAAATCCTTTAATAATACTTAGTTTGCCCGATAAATAATTCAAATTGTATTTATCCTTTTCATTTGTAGAAATTTGAGTAAGGGCTCCAATCTTAAATACACCGTCGTTATAAATTACTTTTTCCGGAATTGGAATAACGGCAATTGTTTGAGCAACCGGAAATTGTGAGAATAGCATCATAATAACCGGCAGTGATAATTTTAAGAATTTCATTTTTTATTTAATATTTTAATGTTCCGTGGTAAATTATATAATCTCTTTTTGATGGAGCAAGATTTATAATACAAAATGCGGACTCAAATATAGTAATCGTAAATGAGAATGTTTCAAGACCAATATCGGATTTAGTTGTAAATTTAATTAAATAGATACCGGGACGAGGATTACATTTATTAAAGGTTAATTTTTCATCCTTAAACTCTACTCTTACATCGGCGGGAAATATCGGAGCAACATTGGCTTCTCCAAAGTAAGGCAGATAACATGTTAGTGAGTCATTTTTAATTATTAATTCATAATCATTTCCCACTTCAATTGTATTCCGGGATTTCGTTATGATTTTATCAATAACTATATAAATTTTACCGGTTTCAACAGCCTCTTTGACTGCAGCTGCAATTTTTTCTTTTTTTTCGGCATTTTTATCGGGCAACTCTTGCCCTGCAATACTTACAGAAACGGCCGAAAAGACTAATAAAAGTAAAATTTTAAAAGGTTTCATAATCGATATTTTTAAAATTTAATGAGCCGCTATTCAACGTAAAGATACAAAATAGTTAACCATTTTTGCTTATATTAGTTAAAATAGCTAAAATTGCACCCTCAAAAATCCATAAAATGTCCGATAAACTCAATCCAAAAACACCGGAAGGTACACTAGCTGAAAAGTGGACAAATCACAAGGCTCACATCAAAGTTGTAAGCCCTGCAAATAAACGAAAACTAGAAATAATCGTTATTGGAACAGGTCTGGGAGGAGCTTCTGCAGCAGCCTCATTAGGAGAACTTGGTTATAACGTTAAGGTTTTCTGTATCAGCGATTCCCCAAGAAGAGCCCATTCAATAGCGGCTCAAGGAGGTATAAATGCTGCAAAAAATTATCCTAATGATAACGACTCCGTATATCGTCTTTTCTATGACACAATTAAAGGTGGCGACTATCGTAGCAGAGAGGCAAACGTTTATCGATTAGCAGAGGTTAGTAACCTTATCATCGACCAGTGCGTTGCTCAAGGTGTTCCTTTTGCAAGAGAGTATGGTGGATTGCTCGATAACAGATCTTTCGGAGGAGCTCAGGTAAGCAGAACTTTCTATGCAAGAGGTCAAACCGGACAGCAATTACTGCTTGGAGCTTATGCTGCACTTAACAGACAAATTGCCTTGGGTTCGGTAAAATCATATCCAAGACACGAAATGTTAGATCTCGTACTGATTAATGGCGAGGCAAAAGGTATTATTGCCAGAAATCTCGAAACAGGAGAGTTGGAACGTCATGGTGCACACGCAGTTGTAATTGCAACAGGTGGTTACGGAAACGTTTTCTTCTTATCAACAAATGCTATGAACAGTAACGGTTCTGCCGCTTGGCAATGTTATAAAAGAGGAGCATTCTTTGCTAATCCATGTTTTGCTCAAATACATCCAACTTGTATCCCTGTTCATGGAGAACAACAATCTAAACTCACTCTTATGAGTGAATCATTAAGAAATGACGGAAGAATTTGGGTTCCAAAGAAAAAAGAGGATGTAGAAAAGATAAGAAAAAAACTATTGAAACCATCTGATGTTCCTGAAAATGAAAGAGATTATTATTTGGAACGCCGATATCCTGCTTTCGGTAATTTAGTACCTAGGGACGTTGCATCAAGAGCCGCTAAAGAGCGTTGCGATGCCGGTTTTGGTGTTAATGAAACAGGTTTGGCGGTATTTCTTGATTTTAAAACTTCAATTGAAAGATTAGGAAAACACGTTATTGAGGAACGTTACGGCAACTTGTTCCAAATGTATGAAAAGATTACCGACGTTAATCCTTACGAAGAACCTATGATGATTTATCCTGCTATCCACTATACAATGGGTGGTATTTGGGTAGACTATAATCTGCAAACAACTATTCCAGGTCTTTACGCAATAGGGGAGGCTAACTTCAGTGACCATGGAGGAAACAGGCTGGGAGCATCTGCCCTTATGCAGGGTCTTGCAGATGGTTATTTCGTTCTACCATATACAATTGGCGATTACTTATCTTCAAAAATTCAAATAGCCAAGACCGATATTAACAATCCTGCTTTTGCAGAAGCCGAAAAGGCTGTTAAAGAGAAAATTTCTAAACTTTTCTCAATTAAAGGGAAGAAAAGTGTTGATTATTTCCATAAGAAACTTGGTCACATAATGTGGGAATATGTCGGTATGGCCCGTAATGAAGAGGGACTTAAAAAGGCAATAACTTTGATTCAGGAGCTTAAAGAGGAGTTTTGGAAGAACCTTTATGTACCTGGCGAAAATGAAGAATTTAACCAAGAGTTGGAGAAAGCAACTAAAGTCGCAGATTTTCTTGAAATGGGAGAATTGATGGCAAGAGATGCATTAAATCGCAAAGAGTCTTGCGGTGGTCATTTCAGAGAAGAGATGCAAACCGAAGACGGTGAAACAAAAAGAGACGACGAAAACTTCATGTACGTAAGCACATGGGAATATAAAGGAAATGATTCGGCGCCGGAACTTCATAAGGAAGAGCTTAAATATGAGTATATTAAATTAGCCACAAGAAACTACAAAGACTAAAAGGTATG
>CAZOOH010000034.1:0-12087 GCA_964581375.1 uncultured Muribaculaceae bacterium | reverse complement strand
AATGGTCATGAATCTCTTCCGGTATTTGTTACCGGATCATCAAAATAAAGATAAAAGTGAACATAAAATCAAAGGTATCATTTATTGGTTCAGGAAATGCCTCTTTCAGACTTGCTGTTGCATTAAAATCAGCCGGTTGCGAAATATCATATATTTGGAACAGAACACCCAAAAGTGCAGAATCTCTCGTTAAAATTTTGAATAAACCCGAATTTAACCTCCACTCTTTACCGGAAACTTTAGTCGCTCATTCAATCGAGGAAGCTGCAAATTGCGATATTCTTATATTAGCTTTATCGGACAAAATAGTTGAAAAATTTACAGAGACTATTTCATTGATAGACAATGTAAAAGAGGGAAAAACGCTTGTTTGCCATATATCTGGATCTCTTAGTTCAGAAATTATGTCTAAGATTCCTAGCAATGGAGTTTTTTATCCATTGATGACTTTAAGTAAAAATAAGCCCGTAGATATCTCTTTTGTCCCCTTTTTAATTGAAGCATCGGACGAAAAGAGCTTTATTAATCTATCTAATCTGGCTATATTACTTGGTGCAGAATATATAAAAACAAACTCAGAAGAGAGGCTTAAAATGCATTTAGCTGGTGTATTTGTCAGTAATTTCGTTAATTATTTAATTGGTCAGGCTTATGATATTTCTAAACCTAATCACACTTTGTTATTGCCGTTGGCAATAGAGACAGTCAGGAAAGCATTCCTTTATGGTCACCCTTTCGATGTTCAAACAGGACCTGCAATAAGAGACGATCAAAATACAATTGAATGTCACAAGAGACTACTAAAAGATATATTTCCGGCGGATGATGACAGTCACAGAATTATATATGAATTATTAACAAACTCAATACAAAACTCTAAAAAGAAAAAATCAATATAATGTCAAATTTTAAAACCAAATTACATAAAATCAAAGCATTTGCTTTTGATGTAGATGGTGTGTTTACTGATGGTACTGTTCTGGCAACGGAAACCGGCGATCTGCTTAGGACACATAATGCAAAAGATGGATTTGCTCTTAGAACGGCAATTTTAATGGGTTATAAAATTGCAATTATTACCGGAGGAACTTCTCAAAGTATTAAAAAAAGATTTGAGCCGATTGGAGTAGAAGATATCTTTTTGGGTGCAAGAAATAAAATTCCGGATTTTAACTCTTTTTTAGAGAAGTATAATCTTGAAAAAGAAGAGGTTGTTTATATGGGTGACGATATTCCGGATTTGGAAATTTTAAAAATCTGCGGTGTTTCTACTTGTCCGTCAGATGCTGTTTTCGAAGTCAAACAGGCTTGTGAATATATATCTATCTACCCGGGAGGTAAAGGTTGTGTAAGGGATATAATTGAACAAGTTCTAAAAATTCAAGGCAAATGGAGCCTTGCTGCGGAGGCCTTTTCGGGATAATTATGCTGTTAAATAAATTATCAAATTATAAAATTATCTTGGCATCAGCTTCTCCCAGAAGGAATGAGTTGCTAAATGGTCTTGGTATCAATTTTAAGGTTGAGTTGAATGGAGAAGTAGATGAGTCTTTTGATAAATCTATACCTCTGAATGAGATATCCAGTTATATTTCCGTTAAAAAATCTAAATCTTTTCACAGAATTCTACAGAAAGAAGAAATACTAATTACTGCCGATACTGTAGTTATATGTGAAAACAGAGTTTTAGGGAAACCGTCCGATTTAGATGATGCAAAAGTGATGTTGTCATTTTTATCGGGCAAGACTCACACAGTCTCTACGGGAGTTACTATCAGATCAATTGATAAAATTAAAACATTTGCAGTTACTACACAGGTTAGTTTCAGAGAATTAACAAATGAAGAGATAGATTATTATGTAATAAATTACTCTCCAATGGATAAAGCAGGTGCATACGGAGCACAAGATTGGATTGGATTCATATCTATTGAAAGAATTGAGGGTTCATATTTCAATGTCATGGGCTTCCCGGTTCATACTTTTTATTCAGAACTGGAGAACTTTATATCATGATTCTAAGGAAAAGAGATCTTCGATTTGATATACATCTCCCCTGTCGATTAAATCTCTCAACACTTCTGTCAACTGTTTTGATTCCTCTCCAAGTTCAATAATCAAATCATTAAATGATTTATCACCAGACTCGAGGATTTTTATAATTTTTGCAGATAATTCCTTATCATATTTTAGTTTGCCTTTTTCTCTTCTTTTAGAAATACATACGTCACAAAAACCACATGAAGAGGCATTCTCTTCTCCAAAATATTTTAACAAAGAAGAAGAGCGGCATAATTCTTTGTTCTCTGCATAATCGAACATAGCGTTGACTCTTGTCTCAAACGCCTTTTTTCTGTTCAAATATGAACTCTCCGAAATTGAAAAATTCTTACTATCTAACCTCTCTTCATTAAAAATGATTAATGGAGATCGGAAATTAGGCAGATACTTAATTATTTTCATCTGCGAAAGAAGAACTAATGACGAAGTTACAGCTGCTTTACTGTTCCTGGTTGCTCGTGCAATATAATCTTCATCAATTGCCACAAAATTTGAAAACAGACCGGTATAAAGTCGTAGAACAGCTTTTATAAAGGCATCCAAAGATGTATTCTTTAACTGAATTATATAGAGTTCATCCCTATTGACTATAAACTTCATTCTGCTCGGGTTGTCGAGTTCATCTGTCATTTCCCAATAATCTTCTTGCTGAATATATTTTATTGCATGATATGCCGAAACAGTATGAAGTTTCATTTTAGTACAAAATTCAGTTAAGTTGAATTTTTTGACCTCTCCTTTTCCCGCTCCGTAAGCAATTTGATAGTAAATAAACATTTTCTGATAAACATCTGCAAGGTATGCTGTATCAGGAAAAGTGACTCTCATTATTTGGTCTACCCTCCTTCTGTCACTCTTGTTCCAAAGCAAAATTGCATATGATTTAAGACCATCTCTTCCTGCTCTTCCCGCTTCCTGAAAATATGCCTCAGGAGATTCCGGCAAATCACAATGACAAACATATCTGACATCGGGTTTATCAATTCCCATTCCAAATGCATTAGTCGCTACAATTATTTTACATTTATCATTTTTCCAATCATCTTGTTTTTTCGATCTTATTGCAGATGAGAATCCTGCATGATATGCTTCTGCTTCAATTCCTTGTGCCTGTAAAAAATTTGCAATTTCTTCGGCTTTTTTTCTCTCTCTGACATATATAATTCCTGTTCCTGATATACCTTGGGAAATTTTAAGAATCTGCCCAAGTCTGTCTTCTGTTTCTCTTACAATATAAATCAAATTTTCTCTGTAGAAGCTTGATTTTAAAATATTTTTTTCCTTAAAGCAGAGTTTTTGCATTATGTCTTCGACTACTAAAGCAGTCGCAGTTGCGGTTAGGGCAACAACAGGAACATTTCCGATTACTTCTTTGATTCCGGGAATCTCCAAATAACTTGGTCTAAAATCGTAGCCCCATTGTGAAATACAATGTGCCTCATCTACAACCAGATAATTTATTTCGAGTTTTGCCAATCGAACTCTTGCCATATCGGTTTTGAGCCTTTCAGGCGACATATAAAGGAATTTATAGTTTCCAAAAGCAACATTATCAAATGCAATATCAATCTCTTCAAAAGACATTCCTGAGTATATTGCAATTGCTTTAATACCTTTGCTTTTCAAATTCTCCACCTGATCTTTCATTAGAGCAATCAATGGACTGATAACTAAACATGTACCCTCTTTAATAAGTGCAGGTACCTGAAAGCATACTGATTTTCCTCCTCCGGTTGGTAAAAGTGCCAGAGTATCGCGATTATCCAGCACCGAATTAATGATATCTTCTTGTAATGGTCTGAATGAATCATATCCCCAATACTCTTTTAAAATCTCTCTCGCATTTTTCATGACCATGGTTTTTGCAAAATTAAAAAAAATGTGCATTTTTGGCAAGAATATTGCAGCCATATTGGCGGCAAAATTTCGAGATATCAAGGGTTTTATTAATAATTTTATATATGGCACAATTAGATCTTACAAAGTACGGCATCCAAAATGCCAAGAATGTTATTCACAATCCGTCGTATGAAGTACTGTACCAAGCAGAAGTTTCAGAAAAAAATGAAGGTTTCGAAAAAGGTATCCTAACAAATACCGGCGCTGTAGCTGTTAAAACCGGAATTTTTACCGGTCGTTCTCCTAAGGACAGATACATTGTTAAAGATTCAACTACCGAGAACACAATTTGGTGGGATGGAACTATTAACAAACCTGTTAGTACTGATATTTGGAATGATTTAAAAGGTCTTGCCAAAAAACAACTCTCAGATAAAGAAACACTTTATGTTGTAGATGCATATTGTGGCACAAATGAGGATACCAGAATAAAAGTACGTTTTATTGTTGAGGTTGCATGGCAAGCTCACTTTGTAACAAACATGTTCATCAGACCATCAAAATATGAACTTGAAAAATTCGGAGAACCTGATTTCGTATTTATGAA
This sequence comes from uncultured Muribaculaceae bacterium, assembly GCA_964581375.1. Lineage (GTDB taxonomy): Bacteria > Bacteroidota > Bacteroidia > Bacteroidales > UBA932 > JAFIHK01. Next base: position 7,580 of record CAZOOH010000034.1, on the reverse strand, counting down.
TGCCTCAAAAACAACAAATCCTAATTGGAAAGAGCAAGGTCTTAATTCGGAGGTATTTGTGGTATTTAACTTAACTGAGAAAATGGCTGTTGCCGGAGGTACATGGTATGGTGGTGAAATGAAGAAAGGTATCTTTGCAATGATGAACTACTATCTGCCTTTAAGAGGAATTGCTTCAATGCACTGCTCTGCAAACGTTGGAGAAGAGGGCGATGTAGCAGTATTTTTCGGTCTTTCAGGTACCGGTAAAACTACCCTATCGGCCGACCCAAAAAGATTCCTTATAGGTGACGATGAGCATGGATGGGACAATCATGGAGTTTTCAACTACGAAGGAGGATGTTATGCAAAAACAATTAATCTCAGCGAAGAGAATGAACCGGATATCTGGAGAGCAATCAAGAGGGATGCTCTTTTAGAAAATGTAACTGTAAATCCTGATGGATCTGTTGATTATAGTGATGCATCAGTTACAGAAAACACCAGAGTATCTTACCCAATTTACCATATCAGCAAAATAGTTCTTCCTTCTAAAGCCGGTCACGCTAAGAAAATTATTTATTTATCGGCAGATGCTTTTGGAGTATTGCCTCCAGTTTCTATTCTTGACGACAAACAAGCTCAATACCACTTCCTTTGCGGTTATACTTCAAAATTAGCCGGTACTGAAAGAGGAATTACTGAGCCGGTACCTTCATTCTCTCCTGCATTCGGAGAAGCATTCCTGACTCTTCATCCAACAATGTATGCAAAAACATTGGGTGCAAAAATGAAAGAGCACGATGCTAAAGCATATTTGGTTAATACCGGTTGGAATGGTACAGGTAAAAGAATTTCAATCAAAGATACTCGCGCTATTATTGATGCAATTATCGATGGTTCTATTGAAAAGGCAGAAACTAAACATATCCCTGTTTTGAACTTAACAATTCCTGTTAAATTGAATAATGTTTCAGATGGAATTCTTGATCCTAGAGATACTTACTCAAATAAAGAAGAGTGGACAAATAAAGCTAAATCTCTTGCAGCAAAATACATTAAGAGTTTTGAACAATACCTAGATAATGACGATGCTAAATCGCTTGTTGAATCTGGTCCTCAACTCTAATTAATTTAAAAATTATCTAAAGGCTGCTAAATGGCAGCCTTTTTTATTTTGTTTTGATTCTTCTACGATATTGTAATTATTTATAAATTTGTATAAAACCAACTTATATGAAAAAGATACTAATAATTACAATTTTCGCAGCATTTTCAGTTGCATGTGTCAATAAAGATGAAATGAAATTAAAGGAGATAATTGCAAAGACAGAAGCAGCAGTTCAACCTGTTGCAACAGAAGCCAATCTTGCATATTGGAACGGAACAATTACCGGAGATTCTGCCGAATTTGACAAATATGCCAAAGCAAATATGAAACTAACAGAGATATATTCAGACAAAACGATATTTGCTTCATTAAAAGCTATTAAAGAGAGAGGTAAAATTAAAGACTCTTTACTTATTCGTGAATTAACTGTTTTATATAATCAATTTCTTAGCAATCAAACAGATACTGCTCTGTTAAATACTATTATTAAGAAAACATCTCTACTTGAGCAAAAATACGCAGCTTTTAGAGCAAGTTACAACGGCAAATCCATTTCCGACAATGAAGTCGAAAATATTTTGAGTTCATCTACAAATAATAAAGATTTGGAAAATGTTTGGAAGGCACATAAAGAGATTGGAAACGTAGTTTCTAATGATGTAATAGAATTGGTTAAATTAAGAAATATCGTAGCAAAATCAATAGGTTTTGATAATTATCATTCAATGAGTCTGGAGCTTTCTGGTCAAAATCCAAAGGAAGTATCGAAACTCTTTGATGAGTTAGACTCTTTAACCAAAAACGCTTTTGCAGAAGTTAAAGACGAAATGGACTCATCATTTGCTGTAAGATACAAGGTAAAAAAAGAGGAACTTATGCCATGGAATTATCAAGACAGGTTTTTTCAAGAGGCTCCTCAGTTGTATCCTGTTGATTTAGATAAGTATTATAAGGGCAAAAAGCTGGAAGATATTACAATTAATTTTTATAAAAGTATTGGTTTAGATGTTACAAAAATAATGGCTGCCAGCGATTTATATGAAAAACCATTAAAAAATCAACACGCATATTGTATAGATATTAATGGTAATTCAGATGTACGAGTATTATGCAACATTAAAGACAACGAGAAGTGGATGGGTACAATGTTACATGAATTTGGTCACGGTATATATTCCTTAGGCCATGACAATCCAAACAATCCGTATTTCCTTAGAAATGCAGCTCACACATTCACTACTGAAGCCGTTGCAATGATTTTTGGGAGGCTTTCAAGAAACCCGGAATGGATCAAATTAAATATCGGTATATCGGATGAAGAAAAAAACAAAATTGAAGAAGCATGTTTCAAGTCATTAAGATTGCAACAATTAGTATTCAGCAGATGGACTCAAGTTGTATACAGGTTTGAAAAAGCAATGTATGAAAACCCTGATCAAGATCTTAATTCTCTATGGTGGACAATGGTTGAGAAATATCAGATGCTTAAAAAACCTGAAGGTAGAAATGCTCCTGACTGGGCATCAAAAATTCATCTGGCATTATATCCATGCTACTATCATAACTATCAATTAGGAGAGCTATTTGCTTCTCAAATGCACTATTATATCGTAAATAACATTACAAAATCGGGCAATATAAAGAGTGATTCATATACAGGAAATGCAGAAGTAGGTAAATGGATGAATGAAAAAGTTTTTAGTCCAGGGATGCGTTATGAGTGGAATGAAATGATTGAAAAAGCTACCGGTGAAAAATTAAGCGCACGTTATTTTGCAAAACAATTTGTAGAATAATACTTAAATCTTACCTGTTATGAGAAAATATATAATTTTATTGATATATGTTGTATTTATAGCTAATCTTAGTTATTCACAAAATATTAAGAAATTTTTACCTGAGGGTAATTACTCATTAAACGCAGCGATTCCAACCCCTGAAGATTATTTAGGGTTTAAACTTGGTGATTTTCACGCAAGTAATGACCAAATTACTGCTTATATGAAACTTCTTTCAGAAAAATCTGACAGAGTTAAATTTATGCAAATCGGCACATCATATGAGGGCAGATCAATTATATTCCTAATTATCACTTCAAACAATAATATTGAAAATCTTGAACAAATTCGTTTGAATAATCTGAAATTAACCGACCCGAATATTTCTGGATCTTTAAATTTTGAAAATATGCCCATAGTTTTATGGTTAGGATACAGCGTTCACGGGAACGAAGCAAGTGGTGCAAATGCTTCTATGGCTGTGGCATATTATCTTGCAGCTGCTCAAGGAAAAGAGATTGATAATATATTGAAAAACACTGTAATTATCATACAACCTAACCAAAATCCTGATGGAATTCAAAGATTTGCCGATTGGGCAAATTCAGCCAGAAGTTTTGCCAATGTTACTGATATGTATTCTCGTGAGTTCAGAGAACCGTCTCCAAGCTCCAGGACAAATCATTATTGGTTTGATTTGAACCGGGATTGGTTATGGGCACAACATCCTGAAACGTACAATCGTTTAGCACTTTATAAAGAGTGGCATCCTACTGTTGTAAATGACTATCACGAACAAAACAGCACAAATGGCACATACTTCTCTCCAGGAATTAAAAACAGCACAAATCCTTTGATTCCGGAGATGAATAGAAAACTCACCGAAGAGATTGCAAAGTATCATTCTCAAATTCTAGACAAAAATGGTGTAGTCTACTTTTCCAAAGAGGAGTATGACAATTTTTACACCGGAAAAGGTGCTGCATATCCCGATTTACTAGGGTCAATAGGAATATTGTATGAACAACCCAGTTCCAGAGGATATATGCAAATTAAGAACGGAGTACTTCTTAAATTTTCAGATATTATCAGATATCAGTCACTTTGTTCATACTCTGCAATAAATGCAGGTGTAGATAAAAGAGTAGAATTAAATAAATATAAGGCAGATTTTTATAAAGAGTCTGCAGAATTGGCAAAAAAAGGAAATATAAAGGGTTATTTAATCGATTTTGCTTTGAATTTCTCACTTAAAAACGAACTTATTTCAATATTAACAGCTCATAATATTTCTATTTATAATTTGCAGAAAGATATTGTTCTTAATGGGAAAGAATTCAAAAAAGAGAGTTGTGCAATCTTACCTCTCCAACAAAAGGAGTATAGAGTTATCAGAACAATGTTCGATAAAATTCCCGAATACAGAGATACAACATTCTATGATATAACTGCATGGACACTACCTCAGGCGATGAATCTCAATTACGAAGAGATTTCTTATGTCGACGGTCTCATTGGAGAAAAAGCAAATTTAGTTTCCAATATTTATGAGAAGCCAATATTCAGTAAAATAGGTTACTTATTGGATATTAAAGATCAGTATAGTTATTCTGTAGTTTATAAACTTCAAAAATCCGGATTGCAATTGAGAGTATGTGACTCTAAATTTAGAATTGTAATCGGATCGGAAGAAACGGAATTTAAACCAGGTACGGTTTTCATTCCGGTTATGTCTCAAAATTGTTCTCCAGAAGATGTCCTCAAGATTATTATTGAATCAAATTCCAATTCTATGTCAAAAATTGTTGGAGTTACTTCCAGCTCAGGAGTTGAATTTGATTTAGGCAGCCCTCACTTTAGAACATTCAATATTCCAAAAATTGCAATAATTACAGGAAAGGGAGCCTCATATGGTTCAATAGGAGAAATTTGGCATTTATTAGATCAGAAATATTCTATATCTGCCTCAATACTTGATTCATCAAATTTGTCTGATACAGAACTAAGTAATTATAATACAATTATATTAAATGGAAATTACAAGTTTACCAAAGATTTAAATGACAAACTCAGGGATTGGACATCCAGATCCGGGAACAAAATTATTGCAATAGATCAATCTTATCAAACTATTAATGAAATAGGAATTTCTGATATTAAGATGCTTACTTCAATAAAAGGTAATATTGAGGGAATAATATTAAAAGCAAAATCAGATAAAATCACACCTTTGCTTTACGGTGTTACTGGGAATGAGGTGAATTTGTTTAAAATTGGAAGGATACTACCTGAATTACCAAACGATTTAAATAATATTACTTTAAAGTATTCTAAAAATCCACTTGTTGCCGGGTATATTAATGATAATATGTTAGATAAGATTTCAGGCATACCGGCTGTTATTTCCGGAAATCGCTATATATATTTTGCAGATAATCCCGATTTCAGAGGATATTGGTATGGAACTGCCCGTTTATTTATGAATTCTATATTTTTTAGGGAGGTTTTTCAAACCGGTAGAGTTATTTTGAATTAAAATACAAATCGCTTGTGATCTCTTCTTGGTAAACAATGAAGGTTTAGCTCCTCGCCTACTTTAACCCCGAGTTCATTTAAAGACTTTAGTGAAGATTTAAATGCCAGCTCGGGGGTATTGTTGTTAAGACTTAGATGGCAAAGAAATATATTTCTTAATTCCGAATGATAAAATGTTTTTATTGCTTGAGCTGTCTCTTCATTACTCAAATGACCGTTTCCCCCTTTTATCCTGTTAATTAAATAAACTGGATATCTGCCGTTTTCAAGCATATTATGGTCATAATTTGATTCAATAATCACATTTCTAGACTTTTTACAATATGTAATAAGACTTTCGGTTACTCTTCCAATATCAGTTACAACTGTTATGTTTGAACTTCCGGTTTCAATAAAATAGCCTAAATTTTCATCGGAATCATGAGGTACGTCAAAGCAAGTTATTTTTATACCAAATAATTCAAATGTACTCTCTTTTTCTAAAACTCTGCGGTGAGGGATTATTCTGCCTACAGTACATATATTACTTAATAATGAATTGTGAACTATTTCGCTGGTATATACAGGAATTGAATATCTGTCGGCTATACTGCCAAGATGTCTTATATGATCTATATGATTATGAGTAACAAGTATAAATCTGATATTTTCTATTGATTTTCCATATTCTGCCAACCTTTTTTTTAACGTTCTTCCTCCAACACCGGCATCAATCAGAAATGCTAAACCATCTGATTCAAAATAATAGCAATTTCCGGAACTGCCGCTGGACATACTTATAAACTCAAATCCAGCACTCATTCCGATATCTTTTTATCAATTTCGGCATTAAAATCTATACTTCCGTCAATAAAAAGAGTTTGAATTCCTAGTGCAGATGCGGCATCCAGATTACATTGTGAATCATCAATAAAAAGCATCTCCTGGGGATTAACTCCAAGTTTCGAAATCACATGTTTATATACATCAGAATCAGGTTTAGCAAGTTTCATTTTGTACGAAAAAAATAAATCGTCAAAATAATCATCAATTGTACATCCATTAATATTGAACATCGGCAGGACATATTTCATCGCAATTGGATTGGTGTTACTAAGTATTGCTGTTTTATATTTTTTTCTAAGATTCGCAATATAGTTTAATTTGTCTGCAGGTATTTCTATCAGAAAACTGCTCATAGCCTCATCAATCTGCAAATCGGTGACTTCAGGTCTACAATGTGCTCTAATTAATTCTCTAAATTTTTCAGAAGATATAATTCCTTTTTCATAATCCAGGAAAAAACCCGATTGATGAAATTCGCTTAACACTTTATCAAATCCTGAATAACCCAAATCATTATACGCTTTGATACAGGCAGTCTTATCTAATTTAAGCAAAACTCCGCCTAAATCAAAAATGATATATTTATACATAATTAGTTCAAAGAAAGATTTTTAAGCATCTCAATGATTAATTTATTCAATGTAACAGCTGCTTCATTTGCAGCCTTAATTACATCATCACCGTCATTTACAAAATCTTCTGCAAAGTTGTGTGCTTCATTAGTAATTACCGATATACCAAAAACCGGAATATTTGAATGTCTGGCAACAATTACTTCCGGTACTGTTGACATGCCAACTGCATCGGCTCCCGCAAGTCTGAAGAAATTATATTCTGCAGGTGTCTCATAGCTTGGTCCTGTTCCGGCTAAGTAAACACCTTTTCGAAGTTTAATTCCGTTTTTCATAGCAATTTCTTCAAATAATCGAATTAAATTTAAATCGTATGGTCTGGTCATATCAGGAAATCGTGGTCCGAATTCTTCAAGATTTTTACCGATTAAAGGGTTCGGAAGTAAATTTATATGATCCTTAATTATCATTAAATCACCAACTTTAAAATCATAATTTACACCACCGGCAGCATTAGAAACAATTAATGTTTTGATTCCCAAATATATCATAACTCTAACCGGAAGTGTTACCATATCCATAGTATATCCTTCATAATAGTGAAATCGTCCTTGCATAGCAAATACTTTCTTATCGCCCAATGTGCCAAAAATAAAATTCCCTTTATGTCCTATCGCAGTAGATTGAGGAAACCCTGGAATAGTTGCATATGGAATAACAATTGGATTTTGAATCAAATTAGCCAATTCACCCAATCCACTTCCCAGAATAATACCAACT
>CAZOOH010000033.1:0-12485 GCA_964581375.1 uncultured Muribaculaceae bacterium | reverse complement strand
GATTATTTAACCGCCTTGGAGTGAAATACATAATCGGGTCACACCCACATGTTCCGCAAGAGATTTACTACGAGACCGACGAAACCGGTTTTGTTACCGAATACACAGTCTATTCTCTGGGAAACTGCATATCGAATATGAGTGCACCAAATACCAGAATCGGGCTGTTGGTAAAACTGAGTTTTGTTAAAAGAGAGGGTAAGGTCAAACTGCTTAAACCCCACTCAGAATATATATGGACTGCCCGACCGGGAGAGATTGAAAAAAATTATTGTGTAATTCCTGTCAATAATTTCAAAGATAAACCTGAGTTGTTCAAAAACAGAAGTGCATACAACTCAATGATGAATTATTATTTAAGATTTTCAAATGACCGATAAAACTATACGATTAAAAGAGATAGATCCAGCCGATCTTTACGGTGTAAACAACAAACTGATGGATCTGCTTGCAGGATATTTCCCCAAACTCAGAATTGCCGCCAGAGGCTCAGAAATTTTTATTCGGGGGGGTGTTGCAGATGCTAAACTGTTCGAACAGAAGGTTCATGAATTAATTGAAATTCGTAAGAAGAAAAGTCGTCTTTCTGAGGCAGATATTCACTCTCTCTTTGCCGGAGTTCCTGAAAATATTCATTCGGAAGAGGATAAAGACACAATAGTTTTTGGAACAGAAGGCAAAATAATTCGTGCCCGGACAAAAAATCAGAAGAAAATGGTAGAGGATTATTACTCAAATGACCTCATTTTCGCTCTGGGCCCCGCAGGAACGGGTAAAACATATACGGCAATAGCTTTAGCAGTAAGGGCTCTTAAAAACAAGGAGGTTAAAAAACTAATCCTTACCAGACCTGCGGTGGAAGCAGGCGAAAGATTGGGATTTTTACCCGGCGATATGAGGGAGAAACTTGACCCTTATTTGCAACCGCTTTACGATGCACTTCGAGACATGATTCCCTCAAAAAGACTGGAGACACTCATGGAAGAAGGTATTATTCAAATCGCTCCCCTTGCATATATGAGAGGACGCACTCTTGACAGTGCATTTGTAATTTTAGATGAGGCACAAAACACAACTCTGGGACAACTCAAAATGTTCTTAACCAGAATGGGTAATAATTCAAAATTTATAGTTACAGGCGATATAACTCAAATAGATTTACCCAGAAGATCGGATTCAGGCTTAGTCAAAGGCATTGAAATTGTTGCAAAAATAAAAGGAATCAAAATGATTCATTTCGATAAGGCAGATATCGTCAGACATCCGCTGGTTTCAAAAATCGTAAATGCTTTTGAGAAGTATGACGATTCAATAAATTGAGCTATTCCATTTATTTAAACAAGAACAGATCCGCCACACTCTCCAGTACCTTTTCCCTCTTTAATAGCCCAAACACCATTTACAAACACATGCTCCACCCCTTTGCAAAACTGATGAGGTTCGGCAAAAGTGGCAGTATCGATGATAGTAGCCGGATCAAATATAACTACATCTGCCTTATACCCTACTTGTAAAAGACCTCTGTCCTTAAAATTGAGTCTGGAAGCAGGCAGTGAAGTAGCTTTTTTTACTGCAGTACTTAAATCTACTATCTTCTCCTCTCTCACATATTTTCCGAAAAAGCGAGGAAAAGTGCCGTATGACCTCGGATGCGGCATATTTAGCGACAAAGGGCCTACCGGTGAATAAATACTTCCGTCGGAAGCGGGCATTCCTAACGGATGCGATAAAAACAACTTAACATTCTCCTCTCTCATCGCAAATCCTATAATATCGACATTGACATTCTCATCAATAAGAATTTTTCTGATAAAAGGCCATATATCCAATCCTGTCATTTGAGAACACTCTTCAAGATTTTTCCCGATAAAAAGCCTGTTCTCAGGAAGTTTGCTTGATGTAACTACCACATTCTGAGGGCCGCCAAGTCGTTTAATTCGGGAATCGGCATAAAGACCTATTTCAGATGCGATTGTGTCATTTTTAAGTCGCTCAACAATTTCACTATTAGTACCTTGACGATGGTTTAAAGGAATAAATGTAGACATACCTGTCGAGAATGCAATGTACGGGTATCTGTCAAAAGCAATATTGACACCTCTTGACTGAGCTTGCTCAATTAATTTGAGCATTGCCGGAGCCTTGTGCCAGTTAGCGGCATTTTGAGCCTTCAAATGAGAAATCTGCAAACGAACCCCGGAGAGCTCTGCAATTTTAATTGCCTCGGCAATAGCCTCTTCGACTCTGTCGTCTTCGTTCCTCATGTGAATGGAAAAGAGTCCGTTGTAAGTTGCTACGACTTTGCACAGTTCGGCAATCTCTTCGGTTGTCGCATAAGAACCGGGAGAATATTCCAGTCCACATGAAATTCCAACCGCACCTTGTTCCATACTCTGAGCCATTATTGACTTCATCTTTTCAATATCGGATGTAGTTGCTATAACATCATTATCGCCAACAACATAAGAGCGAAGTTGTCCTTGTCCGACAAAACATTTAAAATTGACCCCCGGTTTACTGCCGGTAACTGCATCGTAAAAGGATGAAACACTGTTCCATGAATTAGACGGGAATGGAGAATCGCCGCAATTTCCGGCAATTTCGGTAGTAACTCCCTGGTATATTTTGCTGTCGCCAAAAGGGGCCTTTAAAATAGTAGCATCGGAGTGAGTGTGTATATCTATAAAACCGGGAGAAACGGCTTTGCCTTTTGCATCAATAATATAATCTGCGCTGGTTCCAAGATCGCCTATTGCAGATATTTTTCCGTCTTTTATACCAAGATCGCCTTTTATCGGATTTTTTCCGTCGCCTGTATATATAAGTCCTCCGGTAATAATTTTGTCGAACCTGTTATTAACGGTAATTTTTGAAGCATCATAAAATCCCAGGCCTAAAGCGGCACCCGTAAAAAGTGAACTCTTGAGAAAAGTCCGTCTGCTAATGTTTCCCATGATAATTATTTTAATGTTACACCAGAAGTTTTAAAGATAGCGAATTTTCCGTTCTCACTGTAAACAAGGAATGCATCAATTTCGGGATGAGCTGCAAGGTACTCCTTTGTTTTGTCCATCCCCACAACCATAAAAAATGTTGCTAAAGCATCTGCCGTCATAGCTTCAGAGGCAATAACAGTTGCACTCAAAAGGGTATTTTTTATAGGATAACCAGTTCTAGGATCTATTGTATGAGAATATTTTTCGCCATTCTCCTCGATAAATTTGCGATAATTACCTGAGGTTGCCAACCCTTTATTGGAAGACAATAAGATTACAGCCTCTACTGATTCTCCCGGAATTATATTTCCCTCTTCCGGTTTATCGATTCCCACGCTCCAGATATTGCCTGAAGCATTTTTCCCTTTGCAATAAATTTCGCCTCCAACTTCAATCAGATAATTTTCGATTCCTCTTTTGTCGAATTCGGCGGCAATTACGTCACTGGTGAAGCCTTGTGCAATTGCATTAAAATTAAGAGAGACTCTTTTGTCGCTTTTAACTACTTTGTTTCCCTCAAGCCACACTTTATCCATTCCTACAAATTGAAGAATGCTGTCGACCATTTTTGGAGTTACCTCTTTTTTATCTTTAGCTCCAAAACCCCACGCTTCAAACAATGGTGCACCGGATATATCAAATGCTCCCTCACTTATTTTATTGATTTGCACAGATTTATTAAACACTTTAATAAACAGAGAATCTGCCAATGAGTCCGTTCCACTATTAATCTTTGAAACCAATGAGAGAGGATTATATACTGACATCGATGTGTCAATCTCTGCCAAAAGACTATCTACTAAAAAGTTAAGAGAGTCCTTTTGATTATAGTCATACACAATATGGTATGTAGTACCTTGCGTAAAACCGTCAATTACCTTATATTCACTCGATTGTGTACAACCGGACAAATAAAACAGCGAGGCTGTCATTAATAGCAAATAGCTGATTTTCCTTTTTTTCATAACAACTGATGATTGTGGCACAAATTTAGAATAAAAATAAATTATCTTTGTTTAATATTTTCTTTTGTAGCATTATGATAAAAAGCAATACCCGCGGCAACGTTTTAAAGTTAATTCCCGTTTTGACACTCTCTCTTTTACTCATCTCTTGTCACAAGAGTACGGAAGAGACCTATAATTACATGACAGGTACATTATCGATGAATTTACCTTCATACATAATTGCCGGCGAAACCATCACCTTGTCGGTGACCGGCATTACAGCACCAACTGAAGGGATAACTTATAAATGGACAACTCCCGGTTTCAGCGCAGATTCCGTTTTCGGACAAACCGCACAAATTACTGCTCCGGTTACTATAGGAACTTATACGGTTCAGGTCCTTGCCCGACATGCCGATTACACCAGTTCGACTCAATCCAGATCAACTACCGTTCTTAACTATAATGACGGCGGAAGCTTTGAAGGTCTTACAAAAGGTGCCAACTTTATAACTGACTCAAGAGATAGTAAAAAATATTATTACAGTAAGATTGGAAATCTTGACTGGTTTACTCAAAACCTTAATTGGGCCGGTGTAGGTCATCCGTATCTGGATGCTGATGCCATATCTTATGCATACGGCAGATTGTATACATGGAACGAAGCAACAGGCGGAGTTAACCGCAGCGGATTGGGCAACGGAGTAAAGGGTATCTGCCCTCAAGGATGGAGTGTTCCTACAAACGAAGATTGGCAAGATTTAGCAAAGAATCTTAACGGCGGAAGTTCTCTTCCGTTCGACAGTAACTGGACAGGTTTGGGTAGTAATGTTACTCTAAGCGCATATATGAACAGTGTTTCTATGTGGAAATACAGCCCTGAAAATCTGCAAAAAAACATGTATAACTGGACTGCTTTACCCGGAGGAAATGCTCAGAGCGAATACACTCGTTATCGTTATTTGAGAGAGTATGGTTTTTGGTGGTCGGGGACTCAAAAAGATGCCGATAACGCATTTTTCCGCTATATTTATTTTGACAACGGCGATTTCCCATACAGTTATACAAGCAAAAATGATTTTGCGGCTTCTGTTCGCTGTGTCAGATTGTCAAACTAATTAAAGATTAAACTCAAATAAATACAAAGATGAAACTATCTAAAGGCACAATCACAGTCTTAGCGATTGTTGGTGCATTGGTTCTTATTTTCTTATGGGCAAACAGCTCATACAACAAAATGGTTAAACAGGAAGAGGGTGTAACTTCGGCCTGGTCTCAGGTTGAGAACGTTTATCAAAGAAGAGCCGATCTTATTCCTAATCTGGTAGCTACCGTTAAAGGTTATGCTGCTCATGAGAGAGAGACTTTGGAAGGTGTTGTGAATGCAAGAGCAAAGGCGACTTCTATAACTGTAGATCCAAAAAATTTATCTGCCGAAAAACTGGCTGAATTCCAACAGGCACAAGGTGCATTAAGCAGTGCTTTAGGCAAATTACTTATGATTCAGGAACAATATCCTGATCTTAAAGCCAATCAGAATTTTCTTGAACTACAGTCGCAATTGGAGGGAACTGAGAACAGAATCACTGTCGAAAGACAAAAATTCAATGAAACTGCTCAGGCTTTCAACACATCTATTCGTCTTTTCCCAAGAAATATTATTGCCGGAATGTTCGGTTTTGAGAGAAAGGCATATTTCGAAGCTCAGGAAGGGGCTGAAACTGCACCTAAAGTAGAGTTTTAGCAGTGTTCTCAAAAGAACTCATATCGAAAGCAGATCAGGCCAGAATTGTCAAATCAATCGAGAATGCAGAGCTGGAGACCTCCGGTGAGATTCGTGTTCACATCGAAAATTCTTGCAAAAATGATCCGATAGGCAGAGCTGTTTTAATCTTCAATAAACTCAAAATGTATGAGACTCAGGAGAGAAACGGCGTGCTTATTTATGTTGCAATTAAATCGAAAAAATTTGCAATAATCGGCGATAACGGTATTAACGTAAAAGTACCTGATAACTTCTGGGAAGATGTAAAAGAGAGAATTTTTACAAATTTCCGTGATGGTAACCTCTGTGAAGGGTTATGTATTGCAATTGAATTGGCAGGTTCAAAACTCAAAGAATTTTTTCCGAGAAAAGATGATGACATCAATGAACAGAGCAATGAAATATCGTTTGGTTAAAAGTTTTACCGGACTCTTTATTACTGCTTTTCTGTTGTTATCATTCAACGGATTAAGCGGTCAGGTTCCTGCGAAACCTTCTCCGGCCAGGTTGGTTAACGACCTTGCCTCTGTTTTTACAAGCAATCAGGTTGGCGAATTGGAGGCTGTTTTGGCAGATTTTGCAAATAAAACCTCAAACCAAATTGTTGTAGTAACTGTTGCCGATTTGGGGGGTATGGCTCCTTCTCAGTTTGCTTATGAGATTGGTGAAAAATGGGGAGTAGGTCAATCTAAGTTCGACAATGGTGTGGTAATTCTGCTTAAACCTAAGAATGATACTAAAGGGGAGGTTTTTATAGCAACCGGGTACGGATTGGAAGGTGCTTTACCCGATGCTGTTTGCAAGAGGATTATCGAGAAAGAGATGATTCCCTCTTTTAGAGAAAATGACTATTTCGGCGGGGTAAAAAAGGCAGCCGATGTTGTTATGAAAATTGCATCAGGTGAGTACAATTCTGCCGAATATGCAAAAAAAGGGGGCAATGAAGGCGCAGCAGCTTCTATTGGTGTTGTACTGTTTATTATTGCTTTTGTTATTATCATGATAGCTCGTAAGGGCAGCGGACCTACTAATCTTGGCGGCGGCAACAGAAGAGGCATGAGTCCTTGGGAGGCCTTGTTCCTTGCTTCAATGCTTTCGGGCGGTCGCAGAAGCGGAGGTTTCGGCGGCGGAAGCGGCATAGGCGGTGGAGGATTCGGCGGCGGCGGTTTCGGTGGCTTCGGAGGAGGAGGATTTGGCGGCGGTGGAGCCGGCGGAAGCTGGTAACTATAAGGATAAATTTGTATATTACCTTAAATCCCAATAGGCGGCAGCTCTCTGTAAATTAATGAGGGCTGCCGTTTTGTCGTAAAAGGTATTATAATACTTTATCAGAATCGAATCATAGGTTCTTTGAGCATCCAAAACCTCAAGGAACTGAACCTCTCCCGTGCTATAGCCCTTTTTCTTCTCAGCTAATACATTTTTTGCCTGTAACAGCAGCCCGTCCGAAAAGGCTTTCAATTGTTTGTCCTTTGCTATATAAAGATTATATGCCTCAACGACTTCGGTTTCAATCTGAAGAAGGGCATTCTGATATTTAAGAATATTTTGTTTTTCGTTAGCTTTTGCCTCCTTTAATTCGCCTTTTAACAACCCTTTCGAAAAAGGAATCGGTATCGAAAGCCCTGCGTAAATTTCGTTATGCGAAGGGGATGGTGCTTCAATATTATGAGCCCTTCTGTTAAAACTGATTCCTGCATTAAACTCCAAATCGGGTCGACGACTTATTTTTTTGAGTTCAATCACCTTCTTGGACAACTCAACCATATTTTCGGCAGCAATCAAATCGGCCCTATTGTTTTTGGCAGATGCAATAAGTACTTTTAATTCCGGAACTTTACCGTGACGTAGAATTTTAGAAGCCGGATTATAAACAGTATCAATCCCACTAACTGAGCAATACTTAGATAATTGATAAATTGCATTATTTAACTCTGCCTCTCTGTCGAGAAGTTCGTGATACATAGAACCGGCTTCAATAAAACTTTGGAGAGCATCGGTTTCGTTAATCTTTTCCTCCTTAAGCCTCAGGCTGTCAGTTGTAACCAACTCTTTAATCTTAATGTAAGTCTCCTTCTCAACACTGTAAATTCTGTTTAGTCTGATTATTTCGAGCCACATATGAGTAGCCTCAGCTCTGAGGGAGTGAAAATAATCATCCAACAGAGCTATAGATAACTCCTTCTCTGTTTTTGCTACGTTGGCAGATGCTACTCTTTTACCGGGAGAGAGAGTTTTACTCACCTCCAGATAGAGCCCACCTCCCATCTGCTTGTTACCGAGATCGGCATTGGAAAAACCCACACCCAGTGACGGATCATTAAAGACCTTTGCTGCTTCGATCCGGGCATCTGCAATATCGATATTAAGCAACTCTGCGGCATAATTTAGATTCCTGTTTTTTACTCTCTGCAAAAACTCCTCTAAAGTGATATCTATTTTTACCTGCGAAAAGAGAGCTAAATTTGATGTTATCAGTAATAAAAGAAATGCCAGCTTTTTCATATTCTTAGGTTTTAACTCTTTGACTAAATTTAGTAAAAAAAGTTAATAACTACTAATTCCGACTTTGAACCAAGTCTTATTTTCGGCCCCCAAATTCCCAGACCGGAACTGACGTAATAGTGTGTCGTGCCTTTCTTCAGATACCCGTAAGCCAGTTCGTACATAGATTTTACTATTGAAGTTGCCGGCCAAAACTGACCCTTGTGAGTATGACCTGAAAGTTGTAAATCGACCTTATTCTGAGATTCGTGCAGATTATACGGCTGGTGATCGAGCAAGATTTTTGGCATTTGTTTGGGTGTTTGCAACAACAATGAATCAAGAGTGGCTCTGTGTCTGTTTGTCTTATCGTCCCTGCCAATAATATAGAGTTCATTATTAATCTCAACAGCAGAATCGACCAGGAAGCTTACTCCTTTTGATGATAAGTATCTTATAATATCATTTTTGTGCCCACCGTAAAATTCGTGATTACCCGGAATGGCATAAACTCCATATTTGGTTTTAATTTTCGATAACTCATCTCCCAAATTAAGTTTATACAGAGGTTCATAATTTCTGTCGGCTAAGTCTCCTGCAAACAGCACAATATCGGGATTTTGAGTATTAATCATATTTACCATTCTCGTAATATCATTGATTCCAATGTAAGAACTCATATGAATATCGCTCGCCATGACAATCTTTATTGATTTCCCTCTGTCGGATGTGTCGGATTTAAGAGTAAGTTCGGTTACGGCAGGATGATTAAAATTATAATTACCTATTATGACGAGAACTATAAATATGGAGAATGAAGAGAGTGCGATTATGTTTTTTATTAACGGCAGATTATCTTTTATATACTGCGGATATATGTGAAACAGTTTTATAACCACTCTTGCAATATCGATAGAGAGTGCGATGAGCGCAAAATATACGATTACAAAAAACCATGTAAAACCAATTACTCCGGTAATGTAAGATGTGTTAAGGTTACCTGTATCGCCTTTAAACATTCTGTAAAAAAAAGATGCCATCATCAATACGAAAACAACAACATAAATAATTTTCACAAAGTCGGGTTGAGGTGATAATACCTGAATGCCGCGAAAAAAAACGTATGCTATCAACGACAGCATAACTAACAGGAATGGTATAAAAATCATTTTATTCATAATAAGTTCCAAAAATAACACTTAACTTTAATAGTTGTTCAAAATAAGAAATACCATGAAAAAGTTAATTAAAATTACTCCTCTGCTGCTTTTACTCTCTACGGCAATTATTGCATCTGCCGACATCCAAAAGAATACAGGGGCACCGGACGAACTTGGAGTAAATTTTTCTAAAACAACAATAAATATGGGGAGTGACTACGATGGCAAAGTGGTTTCCACTGTTGTAAAGAGAGTTCCCGATTTGAACAGCGGAAAAGCAGTGCTTTATATACATGGGTTTTCCGATTATTTTTATCAGGTTGAAGAGGCCGATAAGTTTTATGAAATGGGTTATAATTTTTATGCACTCGATTTGAGAAAATACGGCCGTTCTGTCTTGCCTCACCAAACCCCTTTTACAGTAAGAAACCTTAATGAATATTACTCCGATATTGATTCTGCATTAAATATGATTCGCAAAGAGGGCAATAACCAGATTGTCATTGTTGCTCACTCGATGGGGGGCCTAATTGCATCGCTCTACACAAGTGATCGTAAAAGTGTTGCAGGATTACAGGGACTTATTCTTAACAGCCCGTTTTTCGATTTTAAACAAAACAAATTCAGTAAGGCGGTTGTGGTTCCGTTTCTCTCATTTATAGGTTCATTTTTACGCAATATAAAAATACCGGGTGGAAACCGATCGGTCAACTGTGAATCTATTCATATAGCACTAAAGGGCGAATGGAACTTCGACACAATAAAAAAACCTGTCGGAGCAGGATATGTAACAACCGGTTGGATAAGGGCTATTCACAAAGGTCATCTTAAATTGAAAAGAGGGCTTAAAATTGAATACCCGGTACTGGTTCTTTACTCCGATAAATCATCTTCGGGAAAGCGATTTTCCGAAATCAGCAAACACAGCGATACAGTCCTGGATGTAAAAGATATTGAAAAGAGAGCAGGCAGATTGGGCTTAAATGTAAAAAAGGTCGTAATCCCCGGAGGAATACACGACCTTGCTTTATCGGAAAAGCGGGTAAGAGAAAAATATTATCAAGAGATTTCCCTTTGGCTTGGCTCTTTAAAGACTCCCGATTAGCCCAGTTGTTGGAAGAAATCGTTTCCTTTATCGTCAACAAGTATGAATGCAGGGAAGTTCTCTACTTCAATTTTCCAAATAGCCTCCATTCCTAGTTCAGGATATTCCAGAACCTCTACCTTCTTAATACTGTCTTTTGCAAGAATAGCAGCAGGTCCGCCTATACTTCCCAAATAGAATCCGCCGTATTTCTTACAAGCATCGGTTACCTGTTTGCTTCTGTTGCCTTTAGCAATCATAATCATACTGCCCCCTTCGCTTTGGAAAAGATCAACATAAGAATCCATTCTTCCTGCGGTAGTAGGACCGAATGAACCGCTCGGCATTCCCTTAGGGGTTTTTGCAGGGCCGGCATAATAAATCGGATGGTCTTTTATATATTGTGGAAGCCCTTCGCCTTTGTCAATTCTCTCTTTTAACTTAGCGTGTGCAATATCGCGACCGACAATTATAGTACCATTTAGCAATAAGAATGTCGATACAGGATAATTGCTTAATTCTGCAAGAATCTCCTTCATAGGACGATTCAAATTAATTGAAACACCTCCCTGATGAACTGCACTGGCATCTCTGAACTTCTCAGGCACAAGCCTGATAGGATTGGTATCCATCTTTTCAATCCAGATACCCTCTTTATTGATTTTTGCTTTAATATTCCTGTCGGCACTGCAAGAGACACCCATACCTACCGGACAAGAGGCCCCGTGACGAGGCAAACGAATGACCCTGATATCATGAGCAAAATATTTTCCGCCAAACTGAGCACCAAGACCAATTCTCTGAGCAGCTTTCAAAAGCTTCTCCTCCATATCTAAATCGCGAAAAGCATTCCCTGCATCGCTTCCGGTTTTTGGAAGTTCATCATAGTATTTGGCAGATGCAAGTTTAACAGCTTTAAGATTTGCTTCGGCCGAAGTACCCCCGATAACAAATGCAATATGGTAAGGAGGGCAAGCTGCAGTTCCAAGACTCTTCATTTTCTCAATCAGGAACTTCTCTAAAGTTTCCGGATTAAGAAGCGCCTTGGTCTCTTGAAACAAATAAGTTTTATTGGCCGATCCGCCTCCTTTTGCCATAAATAGAAACTTATATTCATCTCCTTGTGTCGCGTAAATATCTATCTGCGCCGGCAGGTTGTTCCCGGAATTCTTCTCATTGTACATATCCAGAGCAATTGTTTGAGAGTAGCGCAGATTGTCTTGTGTATAAGTATCAAAAATTCCATGAGAAATTGCTGCTTCGTCAGAACCGGTAGTTCTTACATTCTGACCCTTCTTTGCCATTACTATAGCCGTTCCCGTATCCTGGCAAAATGGTAATTCACCCTTTGATGCAATATCGGCATTGAGCAACATTGTAAGAGCTACTGCCTTGTCGTTCTTACTCGCTTCCGGGTCGTTCAGAATATGAGCAACCTGTTCATTATGTTCAGGCCTGAGCGTAAAAGAGACATCATGCATTGCCTGTTTGGCAATTAACCTCAAACCCTCCTCCTCTACTTTTAAAATCTCTTCTCCCTCAAAATTTGACACAGATACAAATTTATCTGTGAGCAAGCGGTACTCTGTTTTCTCCTTTCCAAGAGGAAACATCTCGTTAAATTGGAAATCCATTTATATGTTTTTTAGTGTATTAGTCATTTAAATTAGGGTCCATCAGGTAAGCCTTCATAAAATCATTCAAATCACCATCTAATACACCCTGAGTATCAGATGTTTCATGATCAGTTCTTAAATCCTTTACCAGTTTATATGGGTGTAAGACGTAGCTTCTGATTTGAGACCCCCACTCAATTTTTTTCTTTTTCCCCTCAATTTCGGCAGTTTTCTCTCTTCTTTTCCTTAATTCCAGCTCGTACAAATGCGATTTCAGAATTCTCAGAGCATTCTGCCGGTTATCTAACTGAGAGCGAGTCTCAGTATTCTCAACTGTTATTCCTGTAGGCAGATGCCTTACTCTCACACCTGTCTCCACTTTATTAACATTCTGACCGCCGGCACCACCTGAACGGTAAGTATCCCATTCAAG
>CAZOOH010000032.1:0-12522 GCA_964581375.1 uncultured Muribaculaceae bacterium | reverse complement strand
ATAATCCTTGAAACCTCACCTCCTGAAGCAACTTTACTAAGTTCTCTTGGCATAACATTTTTATTTGCAGAGAACAAAAATTGAACAGAATCTTTTCCAAACAGGTTATATGTCAAATTTTCTTTAATCTCCACAGCAAATTCCGCATGAGGCATCTCAAGTTCTCGAATATTATTTTGAAGAAGCGATGAGAAGTTGCTCGATTCACTTAATCTCTTATTGTGAAGTTCTGAGGCAAAATCTGCTCTGAGTTTTTCGCAATCCGAGAGTTCATTCACGGTTTTATCAAGTTCCTCTTTAATCAGTTCGACATTATACCCTTTATTGACAAGATTATCCCTTATTTCAATAAGAGTTGCAACATCTTCACATTTATGCCGTTTTAACAGAGTGTATATTAAGGAAATTCTCTCTTCAAGCTCAGATGCTCTCTCCGGAGAAATTGAAATTTTATCGCTCTTTTCAATTAAATCCTGCTCAATGTCTTTTAACTCAATTCTGCAAGATTCAAGACGGCTGGAGAGCTCTTTTGCAAAGTGGTACTTGTCCTCAATTTTGTTGAGTAAATTAACGCCATCTTTCAAATTCTGTATAAGAGAAAATTCAGCAGGGTTTAAGCCTGCAACAACTGCTTCAAGAGTGCTACGAATCTCACCTGCATTACTTATAATGCTAAACTCCTCTTCAAGCAATTCAAGTTCACCCTCCTTAAGTTTCGCTTCATCCAACTGTTTTAAAACATAATTATCATATTCGGATTCAGTATTTGAAGCAGATAATTTTTGTTCCAGCTCTTTTACTTTTTGTGAAAGCAGATTATATTTATCGTGTGCAGATTGGTATTTTTCAAGGAGAGAGTTATTATTGCACCAAGCATCTAGAACCGAAAGTTGAAAATTATTGTCGGCCAAAAGCAGATGCTGATGTTGCGCGTGAATATCAATGATATGGCTCGATAACTCTTTCAAAAACTGAACTGACACGGGATTATCATTTACAAATGAACGAGATTTACCTCCCGGGGCAATTGTCCTTCTTAGAATAATTCTTTTATCGAATTCTATCTGCTCTTTTTCAAAAAGCTCTTCAATCGATTTTTTATGCTCTACTATGAATTCTGCTTCAACTACACAGTTTTTGTCCTGTTTTTTGAAAACAGATGTTTCTGCTTTTGCACCCAATAACAGAGATAGGGCACCAAGCAGAATTGATTTACCTGCACCGGTCTCACCGGTAATAATAATAAGGCCGTCAGGAAAATTTATTTCCAGACTCTCTATAAGCGCATAATTTGAAATATAGAGAGATTTCAACATTTTATAATAATTTAAAAATGTAATCGGCAATGTCCGATGCAACTTTTGATTTTGATTTAAGCGGGAATTCAGAAATAACACCCGTTTTATCAATTATTGATATTTTATTGGTATCCGTATTGAAACCGGCACCCTCATCGTTTAAAGAATTTAAAATTATTGCATCCAGATTTTTTCTCTTCAATTTGTTAATTGCATTCTCTTTTTCGTTATCGGTTTCCAATGCAAAACCAACAAAAACACCTTGTCTTTTTTCGCATTTAGCCAAAAATTCAGCAATATCTTGAGTAGGTTGTAAAGCTAAAGAGATGTTATCTCCTTCTCGTTTTATCTTTTTATCTGAAATACTTTCTGGAGTATAGTCAGCAACTGCGGCAGCAAATACAGAGATGTCAATTTTGACATTACTGTTAATTTCCTTACAAGTTTCAAACATTTCGGCAGCAGTTGTAACAGATATTACTTCTATTGATGGGTGTTTTACTGTTAAGGAAACGGGGCCGCTTACTAAAATAACGTTGGCACCTCTGGATGCAAATTCGTGCGCAATTGAATAACCCATTTTGCCGGTAGAGTGATTCGAAATATATCTTACCGGGTCTAAAGGTTCTCTTGTTGGCCCTGCCGTTATTAAAACAGTTTTACCATCATAAGATTGCCTCTTTAGTAATAGCTCTTCAACTGCTTTAACGATTTTTTGAGGTTCTTCCATTCGACCTTTGCCTTCCAATCCACTTGCAAGTTCACCGGTTTCCGGTTCAATTACAAGTACTCCGCGTTCTGTAATTTTTTCAATATTAGACTGTGTGGCAGGATGGTTGAACATGTCTACGTCCATAGCCGGAGCAACTACTGTTTTGCATCTTGTCGATAGATAAGTCGTTAAAAGCAGATTGTCGGCTATGCCGTAAGCCATCTTAGCAATTGTATTCGCAGATGCAGGTGCAATAAGATATACATCTGCCCACATCCCCAATGAAATATGACTGTTCCAATCCCCATTTTCGGGATTAAAAAACTCTACCAATACTGGATTTTTTGAGAGAGAAGCCATAGTTAGAGGTGTAATAAACTCTTTGGCTTTATCGGTCATAACGACCTTAACCTCTGCTCCCTCTTTAATCAGTAACCTGACAATTTGTGCAGATTTATAGGCGGCTATGCTGCCGGTAATCCCAAGAAGAATATGTTTCCCCTTTAACATTACAGGCTTTTAAACTACTTTTCTTGAATAAATTTTTCCCTCTTCAAATTCATTTATTGCAAGCAGCGTGGCTTTAGGGAGTTTCTCGTAATGACGTGAAATTTCAATTTGTTCACGATTTTCAAAAGTCTCCTCCAAAGTATCTGCACTTTTTGAAAATTCGCTAAGTTTATTCTCAAGTTCCTGCTTCAATTCGGCAGATATTTGATTTGCCCTTTTTGATATAATTACCAATGATTCATAAATATTACCGGTAGGAGCCGATAATTTTGCCACATCTCTGGTAATAGTGTTGTTAGGAACACCTTTCTTTATTTCCATATCTATTTAATATTTGTTACTTGTTGTGCTTTCTGGAACATTTTTTCGACTTCGGTTCTATATTTTGAATCCGGGAATTCGCTCACAAAGTTATAATAGTGATCGATTAATGCCAAAAAACGTTCTCTCTGTTTTTCGGGATAACTGTTAGAAGCATATTGATAACTTGCAGCGACAATGTAGTACATAATATCTTCCCTGAAAATGTTATCGGGATTCTCTTTAAGAGCATTTTTAAGTGCGTATACGGCAGCTTTATAATCTTCGATTTTGTAATATAATTTTGCTGATTCAAAACTTTTCTGATCGATTCTGCCTTGAAGATCTTTCATTATATCTTTACACTCCTTCAGATGCTCACTGTCAGGAAAACGATATACAAATTCGTTTATAACAGAAAGTGCCTTGTATGAAGGCAGCTGATCGAGTTCGTAGCGGTATGTAGACCAATACAAACATTTAATTCTATAATAGTGAGCGTCTTCCGAAAACGGACTTCTGGGAAAAACCTGACCGAATTGATCGAAGTTAGCTTCAGCCGTAATATAATCTCCGAGTTTGTAATTGCTCAAACCTAAATAGTATTGAACTGTATCTTCCTGTTCAGTGCCTTTTACTGCCAAAAGTATTGATTCAAATAATTCTGCCGATTTTGTATACTTTTTGGCATTAAAATATTTAAATGCACCATCATATTTGTCCTGAACTACAGGACTGTTATAAATTTTATCATACTCCATAGAGCAAGACGCTAATAGAGCGCCACTTAGGAGGATCAGTGTCAAATACCTGAGCTTCATTTTTTATTTGTTTTCTGTTAAAAATCTTTCAACGTCAATGGCCGCCATACATCCTGAACCCGCAGCAGTTACAGCTTGTCTGTATACAGGGTCCTGAACGTCACCGGCTGCAAATACACCTTCTACATTTGTCTTACTGCTCTTACCTTCAGTAAGTATGTAGCCCTCCTCATTGGTTTTAACCCATTTTTTAAACAGTTCAGAGTTCGGATGGTGACCGATTGCAAGGAAATATCCGTGAATATCAATCTTTTTTTCGCTTCCGTTCTTATGAACGAGCAATGCTCCGTTTACTCCGCCAATCGGGGTTCCAAGTATCTCCTTCGTGTTGTATTGCCACAAGATTTCAATATTCGGAGTGTTCTTTACCCTCTCTTGCATAGCTTTAGAAGCTCTGAGCTCATCCCTTCTCACTATCAAATATACCTTGTTGCACAGTCCGGCTAAATATGAGGCCTCTTCGCAGGCAGTATCGCCACCACCCACTACTGCAACATCCTTGCCGCGGTAAAAGAAACCATCACAAGTGGCACAAGCCGAAACACCCTGACCACGATATTTCTCCTCGCTCTCAAGTCCTAAGTACTTGGCAGTAGCCCCTGTAGCAATTATTAAAGTTTCTGCAAGAACTTCTTTCTCATTGTCAATAATTATTTTAAAAGGTCGTTTAGAAAGATCTGCTTCAGAAACAACACCGAATCTTACTTGAGTTCCGAATCTTTCCGCCTGTAATTTAAGATCGTCCATCATTGACTGACCGGTAATACCATTAGGATAACCGGGGAAATTATCTATTTCGGTTGTTGTCGTTAACTGACCGCCCGGTTGAATACCTTCATAAATTACCGGAGAGAGATTTGCTCTTGCTGCATAGATGGCTGCGGTATATCCGGCAGGACCGCTTCCGATGATTAGACACTTTATATTTTCAGAAATCATATATTTATAAATAATTAATTGGGGCGCAAAGTTACGAATTTTTTTCTTATAGCCATCTCAAGCCTCAATTCCCAAACCAGGATTAAAGACATAAACCACCTTGAAAACAGCATCCATAGCATCATAGCTCCCATAGAACCCATAAGAAGAACATCTTCAAGGTTACTGTGAGATATTCCTATGTGATGATTAAGTAAGTTTGCATCCTCTTTTGTTATTTTTCCCGATTCAGTCTCTTCCATCATAATAGCAGCACCATAAGCCAAACCTAATGTGTTTGCAACAATCCAAAGAAATGAGGTTTTGGCAGGTAATCCGAAAAATTTCATAAGTGGTCTTAAAAAATTAGACAGCCAACGAATTACACCAAACTCCGACAATAAAACCTGTAAAAAGGAGAGCCCCATTATCAACACTACCATTTTAATTACCAACCGGCCGGTACTCACAATCCATTCTGTAAGCATTGCCAAAAACGAAATCTTATCTTGATCTTTTAATATTACGGCAGATGATACATCGCCCGGAATAATAAGATTTAAAACAAATCCCAGAATAAATGCCGATAAAGTTCGCATCAAAACAATTCTCAAAATCGAAGACCCTGTTTTGTTTTGAACAGCTGTCTCCGTTATCATGTTATGGGCGCACAATATCATTATTGCCAGAATTGTCATCGCTCTCACATCTAAGTCTAAAGTAACCATTACAGCTATTGCTGAGTAAACATTTACAAAATAGCCGGTTACAAATGCGAGTGAGGCCTCACCGGGCAGTCCTACATAGTTGAATACCGGACTAATGATTTTTGAGAACCAGGGTAATATATTAAAATATCTCAGCAGCAAAATTGCCGCTGAGATAAATACTGTAATCTTAATCAACCAAACAGCCGTTTTTACCGATTTCGGAAAAACTCCTTTTACTGCGTCGATTGCTCTGTCCTTAGCACTTCTTTCCATATAATTCATTAAAGCGCAAAGGTATTCAAAAAAAATTTACCTAATAGTTATTTTTTTTAGGTTCAAAATAAGATTGAGAATGGTTACATGCAGGGCAGTTTTGCAAAGCCTTTTTACCTTTGTGTACATACCCGCAATTGCGACATTGCCATTCAATTTCTTCTTCTCTTTCAAATACTTTGCCCTCAAGAACTCTGGCTAATAGAGTTCTGTAGCGTGCTTCATGTTCAGCTTCTACTTTGGCAACCATTTTAAACGCTACTGCAACTTTTGGAAATCCTTCCGATTCAGCAATAGCTGCAAAATGAGGATATAAATCAGTCCACTCTTCGTTTTCTCCTTCGGCAGCAGCCTTAAGGTTTTCGGCAGTTGTACCAATTACACCCGCAGGATATGATGCTGTAATTTCCACCATACCACCTTCCAAAAATTTAAAGAATGTCTCAGCATGCTCTTTCTCTTGTTCTGCAGTCTCCGCAAAAACAGCGGCAATCTGCTCAAAGCCCTCTTTTTTGGCTTTGCTTGCAAAGAAAGTATAACGACTTCTGGCTTGTGATTCCCCTGCAAATGCTTTCAGCAGGTTTTGTTCTGTTTGTGTTCCTTTAATACTTTTTTCCATAATTTTATATGATGTTATATGAATGAATTTTCAGAAAATGCAATTGAATCCGAGCAAAATTAATCAATTTGCACTAAATTTAGGAAATTATTCCCATAAATAAAATTTACTAACCAATAGAGAGAATTTATATGATTTCCGACAGAGTAGAGCAGATGCGCAAGTATCTGAAAGAAAATAATTTATTTGGTATTAT
Source organism: uncultured Muribaculaceae bacterium (assembly GCA_964581375.1). Classification (GTDB taxonomy): domain Bacteria; phylum Bacteroidota; class Bacteroidia; order Bacteroidales; family UBA932; genus JAFIHK01. The sequence continues at coordinate 6,165 of CAZOOH010000032.1, read as the reverse complement.
AATCCCTTCGAACGACCCTCATTTCGGGGAATATATTCAAGATTACTATAAGTGCAGAGAGTGGATCTCGGGATTTGACGGTTCGGCCGGAACAGTTGTCATTACACTCGAAGAGGCGGCATTATGGACCGATTCAAGATATTTTATTCAGGCAGAATCTCAGCTTAAGGGGAGCGGAATTGTTTTGAAAAAGATGAAGATGCCCGGTACGGAAACTATCGAGCAGTGGCTTATACAAAGATTTCGAAATGATTCTAAAATTGGAATCGATGCTAAACTCTTTTCAATAAATGACTACAAAAATTTAAGGGAGAATATTAAACCATTTGAACTAGAGCTGCTGGAGGATCCTTTTATCGAAATATGGCCGGACAGACCCGCAAGAATAAAGAATAAAATAATTCTTTTTGATATTGAACATTCCGGAGAAGATACAAATTCCAAGCACAACAGATTAAATTTGCTTATAGGTTGCAAAACTGATTTCTCATATATAGTAACTGCATGCGAAGAGTCAGCCTGGTTATGTAATATAAGAGGAAGCGATGTAGAGTATAATCCGCTGCCAATGTTGTATGCAATTGTTGAGCGCAATAAAATTAGACTCTTTTGTAATTTGGAGACTGTTTCGAAAACGGATAATGACTATTTAAGAAAAATGGGAGTGATAACTGAAGATTACAACTCATTTAAAACTGCATTAAAGTCTATCCCCGATAACCACATCAGAATTGCATCGGGTGACAGAATTTCGGCCGGAGATTACCTTGAAGTTACTCGTGATGGTGCGAATTTTTTATTTGACCAAAGCAGGGGAGGGTATATCACCAATTTAAAAGCAGAAAAAAATTCAATTGAGCGGGAAGGTTTCAGAAGAGCTCACATTTTAGACGGAGTTGCATGGGTAAAGTATCTTAAATTTATTGATGATAATTGCAATAAAAATTTAAATCTTACTGAGTATGAACTTGCTCAAGTATTGATTAAACATCGAAAAGATAGTAAAGAGTATGTCGGAGAGAGTTTTGAACCTATTGTTGCAACAGGCGCAAATGGAGCTATGCCTCACTACTCGCCATCGGCAAAATTCCCTGTTAAAATCGGCAAAGGATTTTTACTTACCGATATGGGTGCGCACTATATGTGCGGAACTACCGATACAACTCGCACTATTTATATCGGCGAACCCTCAAAGGAAGAGACATTTGATTATACAGCAGTTTTGAAAGGAATGATTAATTTAAGTATGGCTGTTTTTCCAAAGGGAACAAGAGGGTCTTCATTAGATATTTTGGCAAGAGGCGAAATCTGCGCTAATGAAAAATTATATATGCACGGTACAGGTCACGGAGTGGGCCATTATCTGCCTGTACACGAAGGACCGCAAAGTATTCGTATGGAAGAGAATCCGGTTGTTTTAATCCCGGGTATGGTGCAATCAAACGAACCTGCCGTGTATGTTCAGGGAAAATATGGAATCAGGACTGAGAACCTGATTTTGTGCAAAGAAAAATCTGAAAATGAGTTCGGTACGTTTTATGAATTTGAGACGTTGACATTTGTGCCAATCGATAAAAAAGCAATTGATGTTGCATCATTGGAAAATAAACATGTCAAATGGCTTAACGCTTATCATAAAATGGTTTATGATAAATTATCGCCGTTTCTCAATGAGGAAGAGACTAAATGGTTAGCGGTTAAAACTGCTGCTTTGGATTAAGAAATCAGGCTTATATTCTATATTTCGAGTTGCACAATTGATAAAGCCTTCTCCCTTCTTTATAAAGCTGATGTCTGATTGAAGCAGATTAGTTGTTATTTCGGTAATTCTATCTATGTTCTTTCCATATTCTGCCCAGTAGTTCAGGAAAAAGGAAGTAATATCATAAGCTTGAAATGCATAGGCGGTAGGTTCGTTTTGAAACAGGGCTCTGTATCTGAATAAGAAATCCTTAACTCTTATGTCGGAATAGTCAACATAGTAACTTACAGAGAGCGACAAATTCATTGTGTGAAAGTAGGATAGGTCAACAAGTTCGAAATTTCTCCAGCGTGAGGTGCCGTAAATTTTTATTTTATACCCTCCCATAGTACTCATTAAGTTAAGATTTCGAAGGACATCATAAACGAATGCCTCTGAATTGGACGGGATGATTATATGATTCAACCGGTCTTTTTTCAATAAAGATGCAATTTGATTATAATAAGATTTGTCCTTTTCAACTGAATATGTCAATAATTTGAATTGGATTTCATTGTCTTTTAGATAGTTGGCTGTTATTTCGGTCAGGTCTTTATCCTGAACACCTGATTCCTGAATCAGAGCTACATGGTCGTATCGCGATAAATGAGAAAGTAAATTTCTCTGTTGCAATTCAATTGGAGTAGTTGCTTGAAACAATGTCGGATTGGATTCTGTAAGGTATTCAGATTTAGAGTCTAATGGCGAAACTAACGGAATACCTTTCTCATTCGTATATGGCAACATTTTTTCAATATCCTTAGCCATAACAGGTCCGATAATCAAATCGGAATTATCTAGTTTCCCCGACAATGCCAGGAGTTTAATATTTTCGAAATCGTCCGAATCAAAGACCAAAATCTCGGTATTAACTCCCTTTTTCTTGGCATCTTCGGCTGCAAGTAATACACCTTGATAAAAGTCAATAAAGTTATTGTGGTCTGTACTTTCTATATTTTTGCTGTTTAGTGGCAAAATCAGCGAAATCCTGTAACTGCTCTTAAGATCGGCAGCTATTCTGCCTGAGATATCCTGCGAATGAATCGCTGAGGCAGATACAAAATTCAAACAGAGAAGAGTAATTACCAACTTTATTTCTTTCATAGTCTGGCTAACATATTGTTTATATTCGTTTCAATTCTTTCGTAAACACTGCTGTCGTAAGGTGTTTTATCGAAATTAGAACCGGTAATATTTTCGAATAGTTCAATGTACCTGTCTGAGATGTTATTTACAATTTCAGGGGTCATTTCAGGTACAACCTGTCCCTTTTGTCCCGAGAAATTATTATCCATCAGCCACTCTCTTACAAACTCTTTTGAAAGCTGACGCTGAGGCTTATCTTGCATAAACAACTCTTCATAAGTATTAGCATAGAAATATCTTGAAGAATCGGGTGTGTGAATTTCGTCAATTAAATAAATTTTACCGTCTTTCATCCCGAATTCATACTTAGTGTCGACTAAAATCAAGCCCCTTTCGGCTGCAATTTCACTCCCTTTTTTGAATAGTGCCAGTGCATACTCTTCCAATTTATTATAAATTTCGGCCGAAACAATTCCTTTTGCAAGAATTTCCTCTTTCGAAATATCCTCATCATGTGTGCCAATTTCTGCTTTAGTGGTTGGAGTAACAATAGGAGAAGCAAAACGTTGGTGCTCTTTCATTCCGTCAGGTATTTTTACTCCGCAAATCTTTCTCGCTCCTGATTTGTATGTTCTCCATGAACTACCTGTAAGATATGCTCTTACAATCATTTCTAATGGTAAAGGTGTACATTTGTGTCCTACAGTTACCATCGGGTCCGGTGAAGCGATTTTCCAGTTTGGAACGATGTCCGATGTAAGATCAAGGAATTTGGCAGCTATTTGATTTAATACCTGACCTTTATAGGGGATACCCTTGGGTAGAACCACGTCAAAAGCCGAAATCCTGTCGGTTGCCACCATAACAAGATACTCATCTTTGATTGTATAGACATCTCTCACTTTACCGACATATTTGGCGGTTTGTCCCGAAAAATTGAACTCTGTTCCTGTAACTGCAAACATATTTTTTAGCGTTATAAAGTGTTATAAAATTCAGTTAATTTATTGCAAAAATTGCTCCATGAAAGCTTTTCGTTTTCAATTTCTATATTTTTGGAGAACCCCTCTCTCATATTCTCATCAAAATATTTTTTTATGGCAGATGCTATTTCAGAAGGTTCTGCCTTTCCTACAACAATGCCGGTTCCAGGTCCCTCAATGCTCTCTTTGAGCCCTCCGACATCGGTAGTAATGAGGGGAAGAGTAAAATGCGACGAGATTGCACTTATACCGCTTTGAGTGGCACTTCTGTATGGCAAAACACAAACATCGGCACTTGAAAAAAACAGAGGTACATCTTTGTCCGATATATAGTTTGTAAATTGTTTGATATTCTCTTTATTGGGAGATTTCTCAATTAGTCCTGAGTACAATTCGTAACTTCCGTATGGCTCGCCGGCTATCACTAATTGATAACTCTTGTCTAGCATGGAAAAAGCCTCTATCAAAATGTCTAATCCTTTGTATTCACGGATTAATCCGAAAAAAAGGATAGTTTTCTTTTCGGGGTTTGTTCCAAGTTTAATGTGAGCTGCCAACCTCTCTTCTTTTAAACCGAAATGGTTGTATACAGGATGCGGAGTACTTATTACTTTTGCATCAGGTTTTAATGTAAGCAGATCCTCTTTTACGGAATCAGATAATACTACGAACCCGTCATTTGAGTTTAAATAATATTTTGTGAATGGTTTGTCAAAAAACCTCTGTTCGTGAGGTATTACATTATCTAAAACAGAAATTACTTTGGTGTTTTTATTTTGATGCCTCCCCACAAATCCTTGAGAGGGAGCAAACCAAGACATCCAATAACGCATAAGTAACAAATCAGGTTCCCATTCCCGAATTGTTTTTGCGGTTGTGTAATAAGTGTAAGGATTAATTGTATCCAAAAGAGAGAGGCTCTCAATTCTGACAGCCTCATCACTCTCCTCAACAAACTGAGTCTTTCCCGGAAAAAGGAGATCCGGGTATTGTCTTTTAAAGTTGTAAGCCTTCACCCGGTGAACCTTACTCAGCTCATTGAATATATTTGCGTTGAATTGAGCAATCCCTCCCCTGTACGGGTAAAAGCATGATAGTATTGCTATGTTCACACTTAAATTTATTTCTTGTTTCTCTCTTTAATGTACTCTTCATTAAGACCCATTACAACTTCGTTGGTTATGTTAAGTGTGGAATCTCCCTGCATAATTGAACCAGGAGTTCCCGATGTTGTAAGAATCAATGAATATTTCTTTTCCAGATTATATGCTTTTAAGTACGTCTCCAATTTGTCGACTACTTTACGTAATAATACCGACTCCTCTTCCTGCATCTCAATCTGCTTTTGTTGGTGTAAATTCTGAAGTTCTTGCTGACGGGTTGCCAATTGTGCCTGAAGACCTTCTGCCTGTGCTCTTGTAATTAATCCTTTCTGAATTTTTTCATTAAAATCGTTATAATCTCTCTCGAATGCTTTGCTTTTTTTTGACAAATCGTCCTGAATCGATTGTGCTTTTGTTTCCAGTTCAGATTTAAGATCGTTAAATAAGTCGTATTTGTGCATTAGAGTGTCAAGCTGGATATACACAATACTGCCTGCCGGAGCAAGGGAAGCTTCAGAACCCGATGCCAAGGATGACTTTCCGGATTTAGATGTAAAGTGTAAAACAAATAAAACTATGACTGCTACAGTAAGAACTGCATTGAAAATAATTGAAGCTTTTTTCATCTGATTTTTATAATTTATTTTTACAAATATAACTAATAATTCTTTATCTCTCTTAAATATGCCTGAATCGTATTTTCCAATCCTAAATATATGGCGTCGCATATAAGTGCATGACCTATTGATACTTCCAGTAAACCTGGTATGTTTTTACAAAAATACCTCAGGTTTTCTAAATTAAGGTCATGACCTGCATTTAAGCCTAATCCCAATTTTTGTGCCACTTGAGCTGTTTCAATAAACGGAGCTATTGCAGATTCTCTTCCTGCGAAATAATTCTTTGCATAACTCTCGGTATACAATTCAATTCTGTCGCATCCCGTTTTGGCTGCATTCTCTGCCATTTTAATATTTGGGTCTACAAATATTGAAGTTCGTATACCCTCTTTTCTGAATACACTGCAAATATCTGCCAAAAAAGAGGCATATTTAATTGTATCCCAGCCGCTGTTCGATGTAATTGCATCATGTGCATCGGGTACCAATGTAACTTGAGTGGGCTTAACTTTGAGAACAAGATCTACAAATGAGTCTATAGGATTTCCTTCAATATTGAATTCTGTTGAGATAATATCTTTTAATTCAATAGCATCGCTATATCGGATGTGACGCTCATCCGGTCTTGGATG
>CAZOOH010000031.1:0-12993 GCA_964581375.1 uncultured Muribaculaceae bacterium | reverse complement strand
AATGTTTGGCACAAGCAAGAATTGTATTCTTCTCTTTTAAATTTTTCCAATTCTCACCCTGAAAACCTTTAACACGTGCCTCAGCAATTAAACTTCCCAAATAGGGATCCTCGCCTGCACCCTCCATTACACGGCCCCAACGTGCATCTCTTGCGATATCTACCATTGGCGCAAAGGTCCAGTGTATTCCTACGGCAGATGCCTCATCTGCCGCAATCCTGGCGCTCGCTTTCATTAGTTCTAAGTCCCATGAGCAAGATTCTGCCAACGGCATGGGAAAAATTGTTCTGAATCCGTGAATTACATCAAATCCTATAAGTACAGGAATCTTAAGCCTTGAATTATTAAGAGCGGCATCCTGAATTGTTTTATTATTACTAACGGTAACCGTGTTGAAAACACTTCCGATTGTTCCCTCACGCAGGTATTTAGCAATATCGGACTTTGAAGCCGGCCCTGTAATAATTTCTCCATTACTGGCGTACTGAGTCATTTGTGCAATCTTCTCGTCCAATGTCATAAGAGAGAGGACAGAATCGACTTTGTGCATAATCTGCTTATCGCCGCTGTAGCTGAGCCATGCGAGATTTCGGTTACAACTTACAAAAATTAGTGACAAGGAGATATATAGTAGAAAGGATTTTTTCATTTTGAATTCACATGTTTTAAAGATTAGTTAATGGCCGGACTTTTAAAACCAAGTTTCTTTAAGCCCTGTTTTACATCGGGATGGCTCATAAAAAGTTTCCAGATAAGCTGAGACCTGTAATTTTCAATCATTACTATAATAGGACCCTGGTCAATGCCTAAGTATGATTCTGCAAACCAGTTTTTTGAGAGATTAAAAGCATCTTTGAAGCCGTATTGCCCCCATAGTTTATCGCCTAACTCTTCATAAAAATATCTTATTGCCTCCATCGAGTATTTTGGAGTGTATGCAATGGCAGATACCGCTGCACTTGGAGTAATTACGCCCCTGTCGTTTGTGGGTGAATGTGCCGAGTAACCTGTGTCTGAATCGCTGGCGGTAAGTCCCCAGCAATTTTTACCGTACCCTGTGTATTTATTAGGATTTTCAATACAATATTGTCTGTTTATCAAGGTATGATTTACCATCTGCTCCCAATATTCGGCATAGTGATCGGTAAGTCCTCTCGGGTCCAATCCCATAAAAGAGTAGTGAGTGAAGAATAACGGACCTCCGAATTTTGGGCCCAGAGGAAGAGTTATACCGTAGTACTTCTCTCCATTTTTAAAAGTCTTTGAATTTGTCCAACCGTTGTGATAAACACTCTCTTTAATTGGATAAGTTGGCGAAGATGCCGCCAGAACGTAGGTAATAAGACATTCGTTGTAACCTTTGACCGGCATATTCATTGCCCAGCCGTTATTAGGAGACCAATGCCAGTAAAGCGCATCTTCTCCGTTTTTTGTAAAGAAGTTCCATTCAGCTTCTCTCCATAATTTATTTATGAGGCCGCGAATTTGCCGCTCCTCTTTTGTCTCTTTTGTGAAATACTGATGAGCGGCCAACAACCCTTCGAACATAAAAGAGGTCTCTACAAGATCGGCTCCATCGTCCTTGCGGCTGAATGGAACCGTCTCACCGGTACTTCCATTCATCCAGTGTGGCCAAATACCATGATAATGTTGAGCTTCTTTGTTCAGAAAATTCAGAATCTTTAACATTCTATCCACTCCCTCCTCTCTGGTTATAAATTTCCTCTCAATCCCAATTACTATTGCCATAACACCAAATCCCGATCCGCCAAAAGTAACTACCCCGTTATTGGGCAATCGCAGACTGTTATTTCTCTCTCTTGTTAGTCCGCTTACAGGGTGTGCAAAATCCCAAAAGTATTTGAATGTTTGTTCTTGAACCAATGTTAAAAGCTCATCATCGGTCAACTTCTCTTTGTTTTGAGAATTGAGGGTGTTGTTAAATATCAGTAATGTAAAGATCAGAAGCAGATATGATATTTTTTTCATCTGTTTATTTCAATTTTTAATTTTATAAATATCGGAATCCCAGCTTGTTAAGACCCGATTTTACATCGGGATCGGACATTAGCAGATTCCATAGTAAAGCACTTCTATAATTTTCTATCATTACAGCAATTGGTCCTTGATCAATTGCCAGATACTGATTGTCGAACCAATTGGCCGATAGATTAAATGCGTCGGTAAATCCATACTCACCCCAGATTTTATCGCCCAATTTATAATAGAAGAATTTTAGTGCTCTCATCGACTCCACAGGAGTATAAGGCATAGAAGAAATTGCTGCCGTAGGGGCTATAACTCCTTTATCGTTTGATGGAGAGAAAGCGCTGTAACCGGTATTTCCGTCACATGCGGTCAAACCCCAGCAATATTCACTGTACCCGGGATACCTCTTTGGATTCTCAACGCAATAACTGTAGTTAATCAGAGCGTGATTTCTGTTTTGTACCCAGTAATCGGCGTATTTGTCTGACAAATTTCGGGGATCGATTCCCAAAAATGAGTAGTGACTGAAAAATAGCGGGCCCCCGTAATCGCTTCCTAAAGGCAAGGTGTAATTATAAAATGTTTTCCCGTTTTTTAAAGCACCGTTTTTGGCCCAACCTTCATCGTATACAGCTTTTTCAACAGGAAAAGTGGGAGATGAGGCTCCTAAAATATAAATGATAAGAGCCTCATTCCACCCGGCAATTTTCAAATTTTTAACCCATGCTTTATCTGCGCTCCAATGCCAATAGAGCACATTCTCATTATTTTTTGTGTACCAGCTCCACTCTACTCCTCTCCACAGTCTGGTAATATCTTCCCGTAATTGTGTTTCATCAGAATTTACTTCATTGAAATAATTTCTGGCTGTAAGCAAGCCCTCAAATAAAAACGCAGTCTCTACCAAATCTCCGCCGTTATCATCTGCACTAAAGGGAACTGTAGCGCCTGATTCTCCATTTATCCAGTGAGAAAATGCGCCATGATACTTCTCGCATTTTGTATCAAGAAACGATACAATCTTTCTAATTCTACCGAAGCCTTCACTTCGCGAAATAAACCCTCTGTTTACGGCAGCAATAATTGCCATTATACCGAATCCGGTACCACCTGTAGTAACAGTGTTGTTTGAAGTACTCCTCTCTCTGGCCATTCCGGAAACGGGGTGAGCAAAATCGATGAAATAGTTGGAGGTTCTGTTCTGAACCAAATCCAATAATTGATTATCGCTTATTACTGTAAATTTATTACTTGTATCCATTCCCGTTTTGAGACCATATGTTTTTCCGGTAAAAATCAAATCTCCATCTGACGACTTCAACCCAGTATTTATAATTAGTTGATAATCATAAAATGACTGAAGAGTGGCTGAGATTTTTACCGTTGGATTATTTTTACTCTCAATTGTAATTGGTACAGTTTTACGAGCTGCGTCGAAAATTGTAATATTTGAATTTAACGTAGAGACATCTGCACTTTGAGAAAACTTTATCTCAATCGATAAATTGGGATTTACCGATGAGTAGCTCTCAAGGTTTTTTTCTCCTCCTATCGAAATCTCCTCAAGTCTGAAATCGGACTTGACAGTTAGCTCGTTATTGCTGCAACCAAAAGCGAACAAACAGATTATTAATAATAAGGGATATTTTTTCATAGGAAGAGGACTTTGTTTTAGTGAACGGTTTAGTTTAAAAAGGCCGGAATTCTACTCCCGGCCTTCGCCGTAAACTAATTAAAACTACTACTCTTTATTTGTGTAAAGTGCTTGTATTTCAGCGTTAGTCAATGCTTTATTGTAAAATCTTACTTGGTCATAAAGGCCAAGGAATGTTTTACTTCCGGTAATCCATGTATCCTGTGTGCCGGTACTTTGTCCTGCAATCTTTGCAAAAGTTCCAAATACTATTTTACCGTCGCAGTATGTCTTATCAAAGTTAAGCTTGCCAAAAGTACCTCCCCCGACTTTGTAATCTAAAAGAGCACTGACGCCATCTTTGAAAATTGAAAAAGTAGAGGTATTGCCATCGTAGCGAAATACCAAGTGAGTCCACTTGTTCCATACATCGTTAATTTTAGTACTTCCCTGAGCGGTTGTACCCGATACATCTACCCAAGCCTCTTTAGCAGCAGCACCTGCAGGAACAGTTCTCAAATATGCTTTTACATAAGCTTGATTACCATTATTGTTGTTCTCAAAATAGACCTCAACATAACCCCTGGTATGATCCTTTTTAGCGATTGACATAATTCCCTGAACAGTCTCATTCCTTGGAGAGTTAATCCAGACTGAGTAAGTAAAACTGCCTAACTGCATAATTGTATCCTGAAGTGAAACAGGAGGAATTGCAATTAAATATGCACCGTCCGAACCTTTGAAAGATTTACCAATAGTCCCGTCGACATACGATTCATTAACAGAAATCATAGAGAAACGATAGTTACTTTTGTTTTTATCATTTCCGTCAAAAGGTAGATACACCTTAAGAGGACTATATTGTGGAATATACACAGGAGGGTAATCAAATTCCGGGTCTTGATTCAAATCCTGATAACAGGAGTATGTACCTGTGAGCACTATAAGTGCCGATATGGCGAATTTTAATATTCTTGAGTTCATAGTTGAATAGATTAATAGTTAGGATTTTGAACTAAAACACCATTTGATTTATCGATTTCCGACTGCGGAAGCGGTAAATATTTATGCTTAGGCAGATAGTTTTTACCAGCAGCGCCAAGGACCGACTGGGCATCGCCCCATCTTACAAGATCATAAAAACGATCCCATTCCATAGCCAGCTCAACTCTTCTTTCACGTTTTATGGCCGCCCTCATTTCGTCTTTGTTTGTTGTGGTAATTTTAGGTAAAACGGCCGACGGGTTTGATGCACCACTTCTTGCACGAGCTCGTACAATTTCAAGATCGTCTATAGCTGCTTGAGTATTACCGAGTTCATTTGCTGCCTCTGCGGCAATCAAAAGAATTTCCGAGTAACGAATCATTCTCACGTTAACCCAAAAGCCACCCAAAGTAAATTGAGTTCTTAGAGTCGGATTTGTATAAACCTTTTTATTATAGTATTTATTTACTACAGCAGCATTTGCGATAGGTTTTTCTCCCCAGGGTGTATTGGCCGGGATAATAGAAGGGTCCTCTCCGGTTTTTAAGAAGTAGAGAAGGGTTTCGTCTTTACGAGGATCCCCTGTTTCAAATGCAGTTGCAAGATTTTGACTTGGAGTACATTGTCCCCATCCAAAGTTCCATTCACCTGCACCTCTGACTCCCTGAACCTGCACATATTGACTTCCAATTTCATTGGATCCTTTTAATTCGGCAGTAGAGGTGCATTGAAGTTCCCAAATAGACTCACTGCAATTCTCTCCTGTTTCACGGAAAACAGTACTGAAAGGGGTATTTAAATTATAGAGTCCGGAAGTTATGACCGCATTTGCCATAGCAAACATATTGGTCCAGTCGTTTCTTTGCATATAAGTTTTTGCATGAAGCGATTTGGCAGCCCCCCATGTTAAACGTCCGGGGTAGGTTGCTCCCCAGGTAAACGGCAGATGTTCAGCCGCATAAGTAAGGTCACTGTCAATAAGTTGATATATTTTTTCTACTGTTGATTTTGGTACATTTGCCTGAGCAGCATCTTTTAATGCAAAATCAATTAATGGAACCTCGCCGAATGCTCTTACCAGGTTAAAATATATAAATGCACGGAAAAACTTAGCTTCTGCCTTGTTCACAAGATCCCCTTCCGTAGCAGTACCCTCATCTTCGGCCTTTTGTATAGCCGTAATTACATTGTTTGCGATATGAACTATTGCGTAGTTGTTTGTCCAATAATTCGACAAAAAAGAGTTGGATGCATCATATACAAAATTATCGAACATTGGCTCCCATGATGCACCATCAGAGGCGGTACTTCCTTTTTCAACATCTTCGCAACGAACATTGTGAATTGCAAGGGCAGTATTTCCGGTTGTAACATGGAAACCTCTTACCTTAGCATACATACTGAATACGTCGGTAGCAAAAGAACCTCCTTTATTGTCTTTGGCTGTCCATTGCCCTTGCGGCTCTTGATGTAACATATCTTCGCAAGAGACAAGAGATATTGATATTACACAAAGTGCGCAAATTATTAAAATGGTATTTATTTTTTTCATATTTGCTTAATTTATAGGTTTTTGTTAGAATGTAAGGTTTATACCCAAGGTGAATATTGCAGGCATTGGATAACCGCCGCTGTCTACACCAAATTCTAATGCATTACCTCCAATTTCTGGAGTATAACCGGAGTTCTTATGCCAAGTTTTCAGGTTCTGAACATTGGCAAAAACACGTAATGATTTTAAATATAATTTGTTAAGCATGGCTTTGTTCAAAGTATATCCTAGCTGTACGTTACGAATTCTGAAAAAACTGCCATCTTCAATAAAATATGTAGAAGGTAAATTGTTAACGGCTCTGGAAGGATTTAAAATCGGCTCCCAGTTTGAGGTACCCTCTCCGTTCCATCTGTTTAAATTAGCTGTTCTATAATTGAGTTGAGCGTAGGTAGAAGCGTTACCCCAACTGCGATAGATTTCATTACCAAAAACTCCCATCATATCTAAACCAAGGTCAAATCCTTTGTAGCCAAGATTCAAATTAAGACCATAGGTAAGATCCGGAGTCGGATTACCAATCATTGTTCTGTCTTTGGTTGTAATTTTGCCATCGTGATCTATATCTTCGAATTTCATATCACCCGGTTTAACAGTTACAACGGTATTAATTGGAGATTGGTATATATCTTCCTCATTTTGATATAATCCGATAACTTTATATCCGTAGAAGTGCGCAATAGGAAAGCCGGCTATTGTGCGGGAAGCGTTGCTATACTTCGCGTCTCCTTCGTCTCGGCCAAGAGAAACAACATTGTTTTTAATTGTTGTAAAGTTTACACCGATATTATAAGTAATTCCGGTATTTTTAATTTTATCGCCCCACGAAATAGCTGTTTCGATACCTTTATTAGTAATCTCTCCCAAATTTTCAAGTGAGTTTTGTGCACCTGTTCTCGAAGCAAGCGAAACTATAATATCTTTAGTCCTTTTACTGTAATAAACAGCTTCTACGCTTAATCTTCTGTTTAACATTTTCGATTCGAATCCTGATTCCCAAGATGCAGTCTTTTCCCAATGCAGATTCTGAACCAGATATTGATAAGTGTATCCCGGAATAATTTCGTCGCCGAATACAGCACTACCCGCACTTGTAAGAGTAGGGTATGACGGATAATTATTTCCGCCGGTGTTTTCCGATCCGAGAACTCCCCAAGAACCTTTAACTTTTAAATAGTTAATCCAGTTAATTCCCTTCATGAAATCTTCATCAGATGCAATCCAACCTGCTCCCAGTGAATAGAAATTATCCCATGTATTACCGACACCGCTGAAAACCGATGAACCGTCACGACGAAACGAACCGTTTAAAAGGTATTTATTTTGGTAGTTGTATAAAACTCTGAATAAATATGACATTGAGAATCTCCTCCATTGGCTTCCGCTGTTGGTAGCCGCTGCAGTGCTGCTCAGAGAGCTTAACCACCATTTATCGATATTGTCGCCGGGCGAAAAATAGATATCGTCAAGCTGTTGAGATCTGCCGCCACCTAATGATGAGTATTCCAAATAGTTGGTTGTAAAACCCAGCATTGCTGTAAGGCTGTGTTTACCGAATCTATTATCATAAGTTAATATATGGTCTTGCTGAGCCGACAAATTTGTCGATTTGCTTTGACTTACAGATTCTGTTTTATTTCCTATTGCCTCTTTTTTGTTGGTTCCGGCTACATCTGGATTGTATTCATAAATAATAGGTGAGAACCCTCTGGATTCGGCGGTTGAAAAATTCATTGAGAAAGTAGCCTTATATGTAAAGTGTTTAAGGAAATTAATTTCACCGTAAACATTACCAGCGAATCTGTGATTTGTACCAAGATTATGTTTTGCCAGCAGCTCAATTGATCTGTATGGATTTGCTGCCTGAGCTCTTTGGAAATCCGGTAATGAATGAACTAGACGCTCTGTTTCGCCTGTAAGAGTGTTTAAATAATCGTAGTGAGTAGGGGCTATAGGTGCTGCTTTGATAACTCCCTCAACACCTTTTGCATCGGGAGGCAAAGTTCTTGCACCGTTAATTTGATATCCGAATTTAATTTTTTCGGAGACTTTATATTCGCTGTTAAAGTTAACAGTGAACTTGCTTAGCTCCTCAGATTTAATTGATCCTTGTTCGGAAACGTAACCTATACCGAGATAAAATTTACTCTTATTTGTTGATCCAGTTATACTTACATTGTTATTAGAAACAAATGCAGTTCTGAAGATTTCATTTTGCCAATCGGTATCTGCCATCCAGTTTGTATAATCAAAAGGATTAGCACCTTGATTCACTAATTGTTCGTTATAAAGTTCTTTGAACTGAGCAGCATTTGCCAGAGGTAATCTGTCATATATCTTCTTCCAGCCCACAGAAGAATTTACGTTTACTATTGTTTGCCCCTCTTTTGCTTTTTTACTGGAAAGAATAATAACACCATTTGCACCTCTTATACCGAAAATTGCAAGCGATGAAGGATCTTTCAGAATTTCGATAGATTCAATATCTGCAGGGTTTAAATAATTGATATTGTCTGTGAACAGACCATCAACAATATATAATGGTGTGTAGCCATTAATTGAGTTAGTACCGCGAATTCTGATTTCGGGGTCTTGACCTGCGCGACCTGTGTTGATTACTTGTACCCCTGCAACTTTCCCCTGGATTGACGCCAATGGATTGGTAGATGGTTTGTTGGCTACTTCCTGACCGGTAACACTTGATATTGAACCGGTAAGATCTCTTTTTTTAGCAGAGCCGTAACCAACTACAACAACTTCGTCCAGTAATTGATTATCCTCTTCCATTGAGAGATTAATCTCTTTTTGACCTTTGACCGGAATTTCTAATGTTTTCATTCCGAGAAGACGATAAACCAATATTGCATTTGCCGGCACTCGCGGTAAAGTGTATAAACCGTCCGCATTTGATGTTGTACCGACTGCCTGACCTTTGATTGTTACAGATGCTCCTACTACTGGTTCTCCTGTAGAAGAGAGTTTTATCTTACCGGAGACTGTAATAATACCTTGCCCGAAGGCAAAAGATCCAATCAGTAACAAACAAAATAGAGTTATGTACTTTTTCATAGTTAATGTGAAATTAGATTTGCATACTAAATAAGATAGTATAATGATCATAGCAAAAATTTGCCCCCTCATAAAATTACCGCTCTTTTTTACAGTATTTTACGGGGGGTACTTCAACACTACGCTCATGTCGCATAAAACGCAGTAGAACAGTTATTTGAAACGGATCATAAAATCAGTTAAATCTTGTTCCGAAGGGATATTTAACCTTTTTCTAAGCCTGTAACGAGCAGCTTCGATACCTCTGAGTGATATATTCATCATATTGCAGATGTCTTTTGAGCTCAAATTCAACCTTAAAAGAGCACAAAGTCTAAGATCGTTTGAGGTAAGATCGGGGTATCTCTCTTTCAGGTTTCTGAAGAAATCATCATGAATTTTGTCGAAATTAGTTTGGAAAATTGCCCAATCATCGTCTGAGGTAATGTTTTTCTCGATTTCTCTAATTAAACTTCCGGTTATGATTCTGGATGGCTGATTTTTTTCCATTTGCTGTTGCAATTCCTCTTTAATGTGAATAAGAAACTCTTTGTTCTTTATACTCATCATTGTAAAGTTTGCGAGTTCCTTACTCTTGAATCTCAGCTCAGAAGCCAATTGTTCTCTCTCAAGTTCAATAATCTGTTTTTGTTGCTGATCTAATTCAATTTCGTGGAGTTTTTGTTGTTCTAATATCTGCCTGTTTTTCTATTTGTTAATATTGTTATATATATATTAAAAAACTATTATTATATATATGATTTATTCTAAGATATATAATATGATTTAAAAATATGAGAGGTAAAATGGTCGTTTAATTTCAAATTTATATTTTGTAGCGGAGACTACTCCCTTATTGTCAAACAGTTCCGCCTCAAAAGTGTAGTCGCCGTATGGTAAGCGAGTATACTCCTTTTGCAGTAAATTCATGTTGTCATGCCACACATTTTCTTCATCGAACCCTTTAAGCCGATACTGTATTTTAAGATATCTTTCAGCAAATGAAGGACAATATAGTGTTATGATAATATTGTTTTTGCTGAAAGGGATTTTTGCAGGGTCTACAAGACTAAGATATACTTTATCGACTTGATTTTTATCATAAATAACAACATCTTTAATCTTCAACTCCGATTTCGCAAGGTAGTTTATTTTGCTTGTATTCAGATATTTCGCTATTTCGCCGTTAAGGGCAAAAAAAGTTTCGTTGTTTGAATTTATATAAACATTTCCCTTGTTGTCTACAGGCGTATTAGCAAATGAAGATAGAGGGATCTGATTCAATATACTATATGTGTTATTATTAAATTGAACGAGAGAAAAATTTTTATCATCAATAAACCAATATTCTGAATTATTTATTGGAACAACCTTGTATGTGTCCTTAAGGGAGGGTAGTTCGATATTTAATTTGTTATATGATATAATTTCTCCAAGCAGATCGTCGTAGGTGTAAAATCCTTGCTCTCCGGTAAAAACTATCCTTCCTTGCAGTTTGAAAATGTTGATTTTACGGCTTTCGTTTGCCCTCTTATTTAAGTTGCCATAGAATTTAATGCTCTCTGCTTCTGTAAGATTTTTATTAAGAGTGATTTGGAAAATTCCTCTGTGCATGTGTTGTGCCCAGATGTTCCCTAAATGATCGACTTCAATGTGCTCGATAAGGTTCATGAATTTTTCCACTTTATTGGAAAAATACCATTGACCAGAAGTGCTCTTTTTATAGACACTTAAAAAGGTATATGTATTTTGAAGTAATATATCCTGATTATGGATATTACATTTGATAATGTTTCTTGCGCCTTTTATTGATGAGAGCGGAGTAATCTTCCCGTTTTCAACTCTGAAAGAGCCATTGTTGTGTCCGCAAATTATCTGCCCGTCTATTTCGGAAATACTCCATGTTTGGCCCTCAGTTCCTGCTATCATTTTCAAAGACCCGGTGCTGTTGCTGTAATAATAAAGTCCCTGATTTGATGCTATATATGACTCTTCCGGTCCTGTATAAATGTCGTAAACCATTCCTATATGGCAAGTTACCGGACTAAAGATATATATATCTGAATTGTGGTAAATTTTTGCGACACCGTTGTCGAGACCTACCCATATATTATTTTCATTATCGCACGACAACGATAAAACTGTATTATTCTTAAGACCCTCTTCTGTGTTAATTTTCCAGAGCAATTTTCCTTTGCTGTTCAATGCGTAAACTCCGTTTGAGAGAGTGCCTATTATATAACAAGAGTCTTTTGTAATGATTGCTTTATTTATTGTAGCGCTCTTTAACTCTTCGTTAATTTCATTACTCCATGTTTTTATAGAAGAGTCAGAGATATTCAATTCGTATATACCTTTATTTCTCGTCAAAAGCAGAGAGTTATTTATGTTTGGTAAAATGGCAATTATGTCATTATTGCCATATTTGCTTCTTTGGATTGCCGAGATGAATCTATTATCTTTATAGATAAAGAGATCTTCATTTACTCTTTGAGAATACATGCTGCCTCTGTAAATGAACATATTAAGAGGAGCAAACCCGCTTTTAACCGAAATTGACCGGCCGTCGTATTCAAAATATGTCGAGAAGTACTGGAAATAAACCTTTCCGTTGTATTCAATAATATTCCAAATCTCTTCATTATTAAATTTAAAATTATGTAATAATCCGGTTAATGATGTGTATTGTAGTTGATTATGGTTGTCCCTTGTAAAATAACCAAACTCTTCGTACGACCCAACATAGAGTTTGTTGTCGTGAGAATAATAAACACATCTGACAATATCGTTATTGGGTAAGGTGTAAAGAACCCAACGTTGTCCGTCGAATTCTAATACTCCTTTATTGTTGCCAAAATATACTCTTCCGTCATTGTCTTGAGTAATCGACCAGTTCTGATTTCCGGCCTTGTAATCATTTACTGTGTAATTTGTAATCCTCGGAATTAACGGGAAAGATTTGACCGTGTTGTAAAACATGGAAAATATTACTACAAGTAATGAGATATAGATTTTTTTATTGATTGACATTATAAAATGTAACCCTTTTAAACAAAGCGTATACAAAGTATAAAGTAAATCATTTTTTTCGAAAAATCACAAACTCGAACGGGTGTTCAAATTTCTCTCCGCGAGGGAAGGATTCGCGGGAGATTTCCCGCCATTGAGAATAGTCTATTTCGGGGAAAAAGGTGTCGGCACCCTGAATGGTAATGTGTACGAATGTTATGTACAATCTGGATGCATGAGGGAGCATTGAGCGGTAGAGTTCACCGCCGCCTATAATAAATACATCTTCAACGGAACCTCTGAGAGCCTCTAATACAGCACCGACAGACGCAAAAACCTCAACGCCGGGTATCTGCACGACGGAACGGCTTACAACAATATTTCGACGGCCGGGAAGCGGTTTGCCTATAGATTCGTAGGTTTTTCGACCCATAACAACGGTGGCGCCAATCGTTACTTTTTTGAAATAACGAAGGTCTTCGGAAATGTGCCAGAGAAGCTGATTATCTTTCCCGATGGCATTGTTGTCGGCAACAGCAACTATAATATTCATTTTCGGCTCCATTGGTTAAACTGCTATAGGGGCTTTAATTCCCGGGTACGGGTCATAATTTTCTAAAGTAAAGTCTTCGTATTTAAAATCGAATATCGAAGTAATTTGAGGGTTGAGCTTCATTACGGGCAGATGCCTCGGCTGGCGGGTAAGTTGCAGGTTTACCTGCTCCATGTGGTTTGAATATATGTGGGCGTCGCCAAAGGAGTGGATGAATTCTCCCG
>CAZOOH010000030.1:0-13008 GCA_964581375.1 uncultured Muribaculaceae bacterium | reverse complement strand
CCCATTGTTGCTCTGTCAATTACTGTATTTGCACCAATTTCGCAATTATCTTCAATTACAACATTCCCAGTTTGAGGAATCTTTTTATATGAACCGTCTGCTGTTGGCGCAAAACCAAAACCGTCAGAACCTATTACAGCGTTAGAATGGATAATACAGTTCTCACCGATTTTACATCCGGCATAAATCTTTACACCCGGATATATTATTGTATTCTTACCTATAGTAACAAAATCACCAATATATGCTTGCGGATAAATCTGCACATTGTCGGCCAAAATAGATTTTTTTCCGATGAAGCTGTGGGAGCCAATATAAACTCCTTTACCTCTTTTCGAACTCCATGCAACATGTGCCGAAAGTGATCTTCCCTTTTTCTGGGCTGCTTTAAAAGCATTGAAAAGATCGAGCAGAGAGGCGATTGCCTGATACGCATCATCAACCAATATCATGGTGGCTTTAACCTCTTTGGAGGGGTTAAATGATTTGTTTACCAACACAATTGATGCATCGGTCGTGTACAGATACTGTTCATATTTAGGATTTGCCAAAAAACACAACGAACCCTTCTTCCCTTGTTCGATTCTTGCAACCGAACTAACTTTTGCCTGTGAATCCCCGACAATTTCTCCTCCTAAGTGATCTGCAATAAGTTGAGCTGTAAGTTCCATAAATTATTTATTTTGAGGTGCAAAGAAAATACTTTTTTGTGATTTGGGAAAAGGCTTTAGCCGACAACATATCCGAAATATCATATATATCGTGAACGGCTCCCAGCTTTGTAAGAATCTTAATCTCTTCGGATACTGAATCATAGCCCTTATTCTGTACTTCTCCGTAGCTTATGAGTTTTTCATTTCCGGGTATTTGTGAAGTGAATGGGATATCGGCTAAGATTACTTGAGGCAGATTCCTTTTTACCAACATTTGCGAATACTTTTCAAGTTTTTGATCGCCGCAGGTTTGCCACATTTTAATTGCACTCAATACATCGGAATCATCCAGAGATACAAAATGTTTAAGAATGACAGAGGTATCCTTCTCGTTTGAATTGGAATCATCCAAAAACCAAATAAGCGAAGGGGCTCCGGCCAGTTTGTACTTTTTATTTACCAATTCTCTTGCACGATTGATTATCTCAACCAATAACTGTTCAGCAGCCAGAACTGTTTTGTGGAAATATACCTGCCAATACATTAATCTGCGCGAAATAAGAAATTTTTCAATTGAGTAAATCCCTTTCTGTTCAACAACCAAATCATTGTCGGATACTGCCATCATCTTAATAATACGTTCAAGTCCAATCATCCCTTCGGCAACTCCGGAAAAAAAGCTGTCTCGTTTAAGATAGTCCAGCCTGTCGACATCGAGCTGGCTTGAGACAAGTTGATGTAAAAACCTCTTATGGTACTCCCCTTTGAAGATTGAAATTGCTACAGAGAGAGCACCGCCGAACTCTTTATTGAGGGACTCCATAATAATGAGAGAGAGCTCTTCGTGAGAATAGTTTTTGACAATCTTCTCCTCCAGAGCATGACTGAATGGACCATGTCCGATGTCGTGTAGTAAGATTGCAGCCATTGCAGCCTCCTTCTCCTTTTCGGAAATTTCGGCTCCTTTGGCGACAAGCGCCATTATCGCCTCGTTCATAAGGTGCATTGCACCAAGTGCATGAGAGAGTCTTGTGTGAGTAGCTCCCGGGTAAACCAAATTAGTAAGTCCCAACTGTTTAATATCTCGCAGCCTTTGGAAAAAAGAGTGTTGAGTTAAACTCAGAATGAGACCTTGTGGAATTGTGATAAACCCGTGAACCGGATCATTAATTATTTTGCCGGTTTGAATCATGTCGTAAATGTAATAAAAAAACATAAAATTTTGTCATTCTCCTAAATTTGATTACTTTTGCGGCGATTTGAGGAAAAGATGTAAGGGGACGGCGAGTCCCCTTATTTCATAGATAAATATTATGTTACAAAAAGAGTATTTGACAAAACTGATTGAGAGTTATCTGGAAAACAACGACTTATTTCTTGTTGAAATTAGTGTAAGCAAAGAAAATGACGTTGAGATAACCATCGACTCCGAAAAAGGTGTCGATATAGAAAACTGCACCGAAATCAGCAGAATTATTGAGGCAAGTGTAGACAGGGAAGTTGAAGATTTTTCTCTTACAGTTGGATCTGCAGGGTTGAGTCAACCTTTCAAAGTTTTAAGACAATATACCAAGTTCTTGGGAGAGGAGATTGAATTGGTCTTAAAATCGGGCGAAAAGATGAGAGTTAAACTTATCGGAGTCGATGAAGAGGGAATTGATACCGAGTTTGAGAAAAGCATCAAGGAGGAGGGTAAGAAGAAAAAAAGCAAAGTAACAGTTAAAGAAAGATTCACTTTCGCCTCTATCAAAACCGCTAAGCCATTTATTAATTTCAGATAAAATAAAACTTAATTTACCTATGGAAGGGTTAAATTTAATCAGCACTTTTGCTGAATTCAAAGAAGATAAAAATATCGATCGTCCCACGATGATGAGCATCCTGGAAGATGTATTTCGCTCACAACTCATTAAGATGTACGGCAGTGCCGACAACTTCGACATAATTATCAATATAGACAAAGGTGACTTTGAAATTTGGAGAAACAGAGATATTGTTGAAATTGTGGAAGATCCGAATACTCAAATTTCATTGGCAGAGGTTTCAAAAATCGACGATTCGTATGAGATTGGAGAACAATATGTAGAAGAATTCAAACTTAACAGTTTCGGTCGCAGGGGAATTCTGAACTTAAGGCAGAATCTTACCGGCAGAATCATGGATATTGAAAAAGCCAACTTATACAATGTTTACAAAGAGAAAATCGGAGAAGTTATTGTAGGTGAGGTATATCAGGTATGGAAAAAAGAGGTTCTTGTAAATGACGAAGAGGGGAAGGAACTTATTCTGCCAAAAACAGAACAAATTCCCAACGACTTTTTCCGTAAAGGTGACACTGTAAAGGCTATTGTGAAAAACGTTGAGATGATTAACAACAATCCGGTTATTATTTTGTCGAGAACCGATAATAAATTTTTGGAAAGATTGTTCGAACAAGAGGTTCCCGAAATTTTTGACGGTCTTATCACAATTAAAAAGGTTGTTCGTATGCCTGGTGAGAGAGCAAAAGTTGCAGTTGAATCATACGACGAAAGAATCGACCCTGTAGGTGCTTGCGTGGGGGTTAAAGGTTCCAGAATTCACGGTATTGTGAGAGAATTAAGAAATGAAAATATAGATGTTATTAACTGGACATCGAATACACAATTATTGGTTCAGAGAGCCCTCAATCCTGCAAAGGTTACTTCGGTCAAGGTAAATGAACAGGATAAATTAGTTTTCGTGTATCTTAAATCTTCCGAAGTTCAATTTGCTATCGGTAAAAAAGGGAGCAATATTGACTTAGCCGAGAAACTGATCGGCATGAAGATAGAGGTATTCAGAGAACTTGAAGAAGATGAAGAGGATGTATTGTTGACCGAGTTCGGCGATGAAATTGAGAAATGGATTATCGATGAACTTACAAAAATTGGCTGCGATACTGCAAAGAGTGTTTTGGCACTTTCAGTTTCAGAAATTTGCAGAAGAGCCGACCTTGATGAAGAGACTGTAAAAGAGGTTCAAAAAATTCTTCAATCGGAATTTGAAGAGTAAAAACTAAAAACGGAGGTAAAATGACAGCAAACGAAATTATAAGAGTAACAAAGGTTCTAAAGGATTTCAATATTGGAATGGGCACCCTTATTGATTTTCTAAAAAGTAAGCATATTGATATTGAGGCATCGCCAAACGCTAAATTAACCCAAAAGGATTATGAACTAATTCAAAAGGAGTTTGGTAAAGAGCAAATAATTAAAGAGCAATCTAAAAAGATTGCCATAAAAGTTAAGGATATTACCGATCAAGGTAAAGAAGACCTGTTTGGAGAAGATGATATACCAGAAAAAGAGGTAATGATCAAAACTGAAGTTGTGGAACCTCCTAAACCAAAAATCATCGGCAAAATTGATTTGGACAGAATCAACAAACCTGCCGAACCGGTAAAATTAACTCCTAAAACTGAACCTGCCCCTATACCTCAACCTGTTGCAGAAATTAAACCTGAACCTGTACCTCAGCCCGCTGTCGAAATAAAACCGGAGATTGTAACATCTGCCGTCGAAACTCCTAAAGTAATCGAACCTGTAATTGAAGCAGTTCAAGTTAAACCTGTCGAACAAATTAAGCCCGAAGTTATTAAAGTGGTTGAAAAAGTTACTCAAGTAAAGGCTCCCGAAAATCAAAAAGAGGTTCAGCCTGTCGTAAAACCGGAAATAAAAAAGGAACTCCGCAGAGAATCGGATATTAAGCCGCAAATTGCTAAAGAAGAGCCTAAAGAAGATGCTAAACCTGTAATTGAACATATTGAGACTAAGTTCCAAAAATTAACAGGTCCAAAAATCAGCGGTACAATTGATTTAACTCAATTCGAGAAAAAGAAACCTGAACCCGGCAGTGAGAAGTCTCTCACATTGCATAAAGGTAAAAGGGAGAGAATCCATAAAAATCATAAAGAGAAAGTCGATTTTTCCAAGAATGGCGGGGAGATGGGTCAAAACAAACAGAAACCCGGAACTCCGGTTAAGCCGATTACTAATAACTCTCCAAAAACTCTCATTCAAAAGAAAGACCGGTTTAAACCTGTAAGAAGCGAAGTTGACGAAGATGCTGTACAAAAGCAAATTAAAGAGACTTACGCAAGAATGACCGAGGGTAAGGGTAAAACAAAAGGCGCTAAATATAGAAAAGAGAAGAGGGATCTTGTGAGTCTTAAAATGATGGAGGCTCAGGAGATGGAAGAGATGACCAGCAACATTCTAAAAGTTACTGAATTCGTTACGGTTAACGACCTTGCAATGATGATGGATGTTCCTGTAACTAAGGTTATAGAGGCATGTATGAATCTTGGACTGATGGTTTCGATTAATCAACGTCTGGATGCAGAAGCTATGGTTCTTGTTGCCGAGGAGTTTGGTTTTAAGGTTGAATTTGTTACTGCCGATATTCAGGATTCTATTCAGGAAGAACCGGATGCTCCTGAGGATTTAGAGACTCGTCCTCCGATAGTAACGGTTATGGGTCACGTTGACCACGGAAAGACTTCCCTTTTGGACTATATAAGAAAAGCAAATGTTATTGCCGGCGAGGCGGGTGGTATTACTCAACATATAGGTGCTTATAATGTAAAAATATCAAACGGACGAAGAATCACTTTCCTCGATACTCCGGGTCACGAAGCATTTACTGCAATGCGTGCCAGAGGAGCAAAAATCACCGATATCGCAATTATTATAGTTGCTGCCGACGACGCTGTCATGCCTCAAACCAAAGAAGCTATTAACCATGCGCAAGCTGCAGGTGTTCCAATGATTTTTGCAATCAATAAGATTGATAAACCCGGCGCTAACTCCGAAAGAATCAGAGAACAGTTGGCAAATATGAATCTTTTGGTCGAAGATTGGGGAGGTAAATATCAGTGTCAGGAGATATCTGCAAAACAAGGTCTTAATGTAGACAAGTTAATGGATAAAATTATCCTTGAAGCGGAGATGCTCGATCTTAAAGCAAACCCGAATAAGCGTGCTGTAGGGTCTGTGATTGAATCTTCTCTCGACAAAGGACGTGGATATTTAGCAACAATTCTTGTTCAGGCTGGTACTCTTAAGCTTGGCGATATGATGCTCAGTGGTAGTTATACCGGTAAAATTAAAGCGATGTTCAACGAACGCGGTCAAAAGATAACTGAAGCCGGTCCATCTACTCCTGTATCTATCTTAGGTCTTAATGGGGCTCCTGCCGCAGGTGAGCACTTCGACGTAATGGAAGATGAAAAAGAGGCAAGAGATATTGCCAATAAGAGAGAGCAGTTATTACGGATACAAGGTCTTAAAACTCAAAAGCATATTACTCTCGAAGAGATTGGTCGTCGTATCGCAATCGGTAACTTCCAGGAACTTAATGTTATCGTAAAAGGTGACGTTGACGGTTCTATCGAAGCTTTGTCGGACTCTTTGATTAAACTCTCTACCGAAGAGATTCATGTAAATGTGATTCACAAGGCTGTAGGAGCTATTTCTGAAGGTGACGTTTTATTGGCTGCCGCTTCCAATGCGATTATTATCGGCTTCCAGGTGAGACCTTCATCGAGTGCAAGAAAATTAGCTGAGAAAGAGGAGATTGAAATTCGTCTTTACTCTGTCATTTATGACGCAATTAATGAGGTTAAGAGTGGTATTGAAGGAATGCTTGCGCCGGAAGAGAAAGAGGAAATTACTGCAAGTGCAGAGGTTCGTGAGACGTTCAAAATCTCTAAAGTCGGAACAATTGCCGGTTGTATGGTTAAAGAGGGTAAGCTTGTAAGAAATGCCAAGATTCGCGTAATTCGCGACGGTATTGTAATCTACTCCGGTACGCTTGGTTCTTTAAAACGATTTAAAGACGATGTTAAGGAAGTTCAATCGGGTTATGACTGCGGACTTAACGTTGACGGTTATAACGACCTTAAAAACGGCGATATAATTGAAGCATACACAATCGTTGAAATTAAGAGAAAACTCTAATAAGAATTGATCTTTTTTAAGTTTAAATAATATTAACTTCGGGCTCGATATCAATTTCAAATTTTGAAAATACCGCAGCCCGAATTTTTTTTGCCAGTTCTAAAAGTTCAATGCCGGTGGCTCCTTTATACGCCAGCAGAACAAGTGCCTGTTTATCGTGTACTCCCACATTCCCCTCTCTTATACCTTTGAATCCGCAATTTTCGATTAGCCAGGCAGCCGGTAATTTAGCAAAATTATTACCTGCCGGATATACTTTAAGAGAAGGGTATTCATTTTTTAAACGAATTGCCAACTCCATATTAACTACAGGATTTTTAAAGAAACTTCCGCAATTTCCAATCTCTTTTGTGTCGGGCAGTTTATTTCTTCTGATATTTACTATTGCCCTTCTCACGTCGCTAATTGAAGGATTTATCACATCTTTCATGGCAAGTTCGACATCGGCATACCCGGTATTTAAAACCGGAATTTTTGAGAGTTTAAAAGTAACATGAGTAATAATTGCCTTGCCTTTCAGTTCTCTTTTAAAGATACTCTCTCTATATCCGAATTTGCAACTACTCCCTTTTATAACTACAAATTCCTTTTTATCGATATCGAAATACTCCACTTCATGAATGGAATCTGCTGCTTCGCTCCCATAAGCACCGATATTTTGTACGGGAGATGCACCTACATTTCCGGGAATAAGAGAGAGGTTTTCTACACCCCCCCATCCTCTGTCGCAACAATATTCAACGAAAAAGTCCCAATCTACTCCCGCACCAACTTTGAGATACACATTATCGGTCGAATCATCGGAAATAGATATATCTTTAATTGAAGGAGATACAACAATTCCGTGAAAGTCTTCGGTAAAGAGAATATTAGAACCCGAACCCAAAACAAGAATCGGTTTATGATTTAAAGAGTCATCTTTAAAAATTTCTATAACCTCTTCACAGGTAGATGGTTCGGCAAAATATTCTGCGTTAACATCAAAACCCAGAGTATTATGATTTTTCAAATTCTTCTTCAATTCTATTGGCATAGTAGGTCATTTTTTTAATAAAGATGAGTTTAAAAACAAATTTCATCAATAGCAAAAACACTATAAATAAAACAGCAACAATCTCAACATTTACTTGTTGTCGAATATTTACTTCAGCAGATATTAATTCGGGATCATCTGCCAACAATTTAATAAGATTGACTTTATCGAATCTTCTTAAAACCCATTTTTTTACGATAACACCTTCGTTCAAATAGATAATACCGGTATTTGATCTGTTCATTGCAACAAGTGTCTTAAAATCG
Organism: uncultured Muribaculaceae bacterium; assembly: GCA_964581375.1. Classification (GTDB taxonomy): domain Bacteria; phylum Bacteroidota; class Bacteroidia; order Bacteroidales; family UBA932; genus JAFIHK01. The sequence goes on along the minus strand of CAZOOH010000030.1, from coordinate 5,078 downwards.
GTAAAAAACAGAGGTTCATTTATTGAAAACGATTTAAGTTTAGCAGTTACCTCCGGAATTAAAGAAGAGGTAATTAAAATTGTCTTGACATTATACTCTTTTAACTTCGATAAATTTGAATTAATTTCTTTTAAATCTTTAGAACTTAATTTTTCTGATTTTAAAATGGAGAATATAAAAACAGGCCCTTTACTACCTATAATTGAATCTGTTATATATTGTCCTTCGGCATCAGATACAGCAAAATATGAGCTGTTAATTTCGTTTTTAGCACCATTAATAATTGTACTTTTAGAATCTAAAAATGTCCATGTGGAATCAGGCAGATTATTAACCTCAAATTCCTTTTTAACACCATTTTTGACATATATAAGTTTCGTTATATAAGTTGCAGTACCATTCGGGGTTTGTCGGGCCTCATCATTTAAATCATAGCCGGCTCTGTATTTGAGAAAATCGACAATCGGTAAATTATAATGAGAGTAAATTGAAAGAGTTAGTACCATTGATGCAAAGACTGCAGTAAAAATCCACTCAACTCTCGCAGGTGCGACTGCCACAAAGTTATTGCGTTGAAAAAAAAGAAAAAGAGCAAAAAGCAGCAATATCAGATTCTTAAGAAAAGTCTCAATGTTGGTCAGCTTAATTGCCTCCCCGAAACAACCACAATCCAAGATTGGATTGAAAATTGCCAAAAACAGAGTGAGTATTGTAAAAAATGAAATAAGGCCTAATGAAACAGCTATCGCAATTTTAATTCTGAATCCTGTCAGCAGAACAATTCCTGTAAGCATCTCCAACGCCGACAAAAGTGAAGCACCGAACACGGCCCCAAAATCCAAGAAAGAGAGGTGCAAGAATTTGAGGTATTCGCTCATAATCAAACCGCTTCCAACCGGGTCAATAATTTTTACAAAACCCGAAAAGAGCAGTGTTACTCCAATCAAAAACCTCACGACACCTCTTAAAGTATTCATTAAATATTACTTTTTATACAACCCTTAATTTTCTCAAAAATATTCTGAGCACTGTCCATATTTCCATGCATATCGCTGCAATCAATTCTTAAAAAGGAAGAATCCCTCTCGCACTCTCTCAAATAGACTTCCCTCACTCTCTCCTGAAATGAGATATTCTCCTCGTGAATATCCTTTGCCCCGTTAAGATAATTTCTCTCCTCACCTCCTCTGGCAGCAGTCAGCTTTTTATGAACAAAATCAATAGGAACATCCAGAAAAAGATTAATATCGGGTACAGGTATTTTAAAATAGTTGTACTCAGTATCAAAAATCCAGTTTCTCAACTCTTCTCTCTCTTTTTCCGTTTTAATCTTGGCACATTGGAATGCAATATTCGAATAAATATACCTGTCAAGAATTACGACATAATTATCTTCCTCGAGCCACTTTCGCATCATTGGAGCAGCATCGCCTCTGTCACCTGCATAAAGTAGAGCTACCGTCATAGGATGAACAGAATCAATATTTCCGAAATCACCTCTGAGAAACTTCGCAATCATTTCGCCGTAAACAGGAGAATCGAACCTTGGAAAATGCAAATATTTAACCTCTTTCCCAGAATTGGAAAAGTAGTTTTGCAGATACTTTATTTGTGTGGATTTGCCGGCTCCGTCGAGACCTTCCAAAACTATGAGCATAATTCTTATATTTGTCTTCAAGAACAAAGGTAGTAAAAATAGAGTTAATGACTAAGATTGACCTGCCCACAGTAATGGGTATCATAAACCTGAATGACGACTCTTTTTTCAAAGAGAGCCGGTTTCGTCAGGTTAGTGATGCAATGAAAAAAATTGAAGAGATGCTTGAACAGGGTGCCGGAATAATAGATATCGGCGCATGTTCTACACGCCCAGGCTCATTGCCTGTGAACGAAGAGGTTGAATGGCAACGATTGGAACCTCTTTTGCTTACTCTAAAAAATAATCTGCCTCATATAAAACTATCAATTGACACCTTTCGGTCTTCAATTGTAATTAAGTCATCGGAAACCTTTGGAGAATTTATAATCAATGATATTTCGGCAGGCGAAGATGACAGTTATATGCTAAAAACTGCGGGTTCGTTAGGGTTTACATATATTGCAATGCATAAAAGAGGTACACCCTTGGATATGCAAACTAAATGTAACTACAACGATGTTGTCGAAGATATTCATGACTATTTCGTAAATTTTTTGGCAAAAGCAGATGATGCCGGTATCCGCAATTTAATAATTGACCCGGGTTTTGGGTTTTCAAAAACTCTTGATCAAAACTATCAGTTATTGAAAGGATTAAAAAGGCTTGAGCTATATCGGGATTTCAAAAAAATTCCTATTCTCGCGGGCCTTTCCCGCAAAAGCATGATTTACAAACTATTCGAATCAACTCCGCAGGAAGCGCTGGCAGCTACATCTGCAATAAATCTTTTTGCCCTTATGAACGGAGCAGATATTCTTCGTGTTCACGATGTTAAAGAGGGTGTGGAGTGCGTTAAACTATTCTTAAAATTAATTCCTAAATTTGTCCCTTAATTATACCAAAATGTCAACAGAATCTTTATTGTCAATTTCTCCTGTAGATGGCAGATACCGCAAACAAGTAGATGAACTAGCAAAATATTTCTCTGAATATGCTTTAATCAAATACAGGATAAGATGTGAAATCGAGTATTTCATAGCATTGTGTGAACTTCCTTTACCTCAACTCTCAAATTTTCCAGCCGATAAATTTGATGCACTCAGATTGATAACAGATGACTTCAATACCGATAATGCACTTGAGGTAAAACAAATAGAAAGCATTACAAATCACGATGTTAAAGCTGTTGAATACTACATCAAAAAGAAATTCAAAGAGTTGGGATTAGATAACTTTGCAGAATTTATTCACTTCGGACTCACCTCTCAAGATATAAACAACACCTCAATTCCTTTAAGTTTAAAAGAGTACTTTAACGAATCTTACTTACCTGTTATAAATCAGGTAATTGATATTTTAGACGAGTTGTCGGAAGAGTGGAAAAACGTATCTATGCTTGCTCATACTCACGGACAACCGGCTTCTCCTACAAGATTGGGAAAAGAGATTAAGGTATTTTCTGCAAGAATCAAGGAGCAATTAAAACTTCTTGAATCTGTTCCATTCGCGGCAAAGTTTGGAGGTGCCACCGGAAATTTAAATGCACATGTAATAGCATATCCTTCGATTGACTGGAATAATTTTGCCGAAAATTTTGTTAAAAATCGTTTGGGGTTGAAACGCTCGTTTCCTACAACTCAAATTGAACATTATGATCATCTGGCAGCTTTTTTCGACAATCTCAAAAGGATTAACACAATTCTGATTGACCTTTCAAGGGATATGTGGACATATATCTCTTTCGATTACTTTCATCAAAAGATTAAACAGGGCGAAATCGGATCATCGGCAATGCCGCACAAAGTAAATCCTATTGATTTTGAAAACGCCGAAGGAAACCTTGGAGTTGCTAATGCTCTGTTTGAACATCTATCTGCAAAACTTCCTCTTTCAAGGCTGCAAAGGGATCTCACGGACTCCACTGTTCTGAGAAATATCGGAATGCCTGCTGCTCATACATTGATATCTGCAAAATCTTTAATTAAGGGTCTAAATAAGCTCATTTTAAATAAATCGGCAATCGACAGGGATCTTGATTCGAATTGGGCTGTAGTTGCTGAAGCTGTTCAGACAATTCTCAGAAGGGAAAATTATCCTCAGCCCTATGAGGCTCTTAAGGCTTTGACAAGAACGAATGAGGAAATCACAGAATCTACTATAAAAACTTTCATTGGCGGACTCGATGTAAGCGACGATATCAAGAGAGAACTTCTCAATATTACTCCACATAATTATACCGGAATTTAGTTTTGAACTCAAAATTTAAGTACATTTTATTCGATCTCGACAGAACTCTGTGGGACTTTGATACTAATGCCAGGAATAATATATCCAGGTTATTAAACAAATATCAGATTCAAATTAGTGATCACTTCGAATTTTACGGGGAGTACGATAAGATTAATCATATCCTTTGGAGTGCTTACGAAAGGGGCGAAATTTCAAAGGATTTTCTCAGAGGTGAACGATTTTACAGAACTTTTTTATTATACGGCATAGACAATCGACCTCTTTCCGAAGAGTTTGGAAATGAGTATCTTGACACAATGCCCGATCAAACTGCATTAATGCCTCATAGTTTTGAGGTTTTGAGCACCCTGCATGAAAGAGGGATTAAAATGGCTATAATTTCAAATGGTTTTAAAGAGGTACAGTACCGTAAACTCAGCAACTCCGGAATCAGCAAGTTCTTTGATGCAGTAATTATTTCGGAAGAGATTGGATTTCACAAACCTTCACCATTGATTTTTAAAGCTGCTGTCGATGCAATAAATGCCCAAAAAGAGTATACTCTTATGGTGGGGGACGATATTGCAAACGATATTGAAGGTGCTCAAATCTTTGGAATTAAGCAGTATTTCTATAATTATAAGGGGGTTAAATGTGAATCCGGCCCAACTTACGAATCCGATTCTCTTACCGGGATTTTGGAATTGACGGAGTAACTACAAAAATATCTTCATCAGGATTTTTGAAATAGAATTGCTCTCTGGCAAATTTTTCGAGTGAATCTAAGTTTGAGTTAAGTTCGTTTAATTTTTTATCGATATTTTCAATTTCATTTTGATAATACTTGATTTGACGGTTCTGTTCTTTTACATTTTTTCGAACTTTTACCCAATCAATCAAATTGTTCGCGTCAAAAAAAGTGATCCAAATCAAGAATAAAAAACCTGCAATCAGAAATTTATTCTTCAGCAACCGGAACAACAATGAATTTTTAAATTTCTGCCACATCTTATTCAGTAGTAAAGTAATTTATTACAAAATTAGTAATATTTTTGCAAGGATATTCATTTAGAAAATTTCTTTATGCCAGGAATAAGTTTAGTGATTTTGGCTGCCGGAATGGGCAGCAGATACGGTGGTTTGAAACAGCTTGATGGAGTTGGCCCTCATAATGAGACCATTATGGATTACTCTGTTTATGATGCGGTAC
>CAZOOH010000029.1:0-13045 GCA_964581375.1 uncultured Muribaculaceae bacterium | reverse complement strand
CCTCTCGAATTTTATCAATCTTCGAAAAATGACTATCATCGACAGGCTTTTCAAATATTTCAATATATCTTTTGTACCATTTCATATTAATCCTTTTTCTGATTCTTTTTGAAAATTTTAAGAACCGAATCTTTAATATCTATCGATTTCGATATTATAAATATTGAGTATGCGGCAGTAAAGAGGAAAAAGAGTGAGGCAAATAAATAAGATAACAGCCCGTCTAGTTTTAATAAAATGAAATATACAGCGAGAACCGAAAAAATCTGCACAAATAAAATTGTAAGCAGATGTTTGCTAGGTTTGTAGGAGTAGAGACGACCATTCACAAAAGTTATGATTAAAAAGTAGAGTGCATGCATAATCGCAAAACCGTAACCTACTCCCTGAAGCCCTCCCAGGTAGTACCCTGTAATACTGAATATTACGATTGCAGAGTTTGTGTAAATTCCCTCAAGCAAAAAGAAAGTTTTTTTGTCGCCCTTTGCAAAAGAGACAGCACCAATTGCATAAGTTGCCGATTTAAAGACCATACCTATCGATAGCAGCCTTATGAAACCAACAATAGGCAAAAACTCCTTTGAAAGAAGAATTTTTATTGCGACAGGAGCAACAATCATTAGTAGAACCAAAATTGGAGTGGCAATAAGTAACATTACTTCCGCCTGATTATTAACCATTTTCACAAGCTTTTCCGAATCATCGCAAACAGCCACAAGTCGCGGATAGTAATCGATTGCCATTGAGGCAAATACAAGGCCTATAGATTGCAGAGTTATACTCATTCCGGCTTGGTACAATCCAAAATCAACAATAGAACCTGTACTTTGTATGTATATATTAGTAAGGTAATTTGCCAGTGATGTCAAAGAGGTTACTATCATCATTGCAACACCCAGCTTTACCATTTCGGCCCCCTCTGTAATAGTCTCTTTTGCCGAAATCTTAACCTTGTCGTGTTCGATTTTTGACGTATAATAAATACTGAACAGGTAGGTTACAAAAGCAGATATTATCAATGATGGTACAATTCCGTTTAACCCGAAGAAGTAGTATAGCGGGGCAGATACCAACAATGCGGCAGCAGATCCTGTAAGAATATGTTTAGCATAACCGGCAAGACTTCTGGTTCCCTGTAAAAGTGAGGCGTTCCCTGCAGCAAGAGTGTTAAAGAAAATCATTAATCCAAGCAAAATAAACATTAGAGTGTATTTAGTTGAACCAAAAGTAGATTTGCTTAAAAACCCCGAAAGTCCTACAACAACAACAAACCCCAACACTGCGATAAAGAGCAGCAGATTTTTATAAATCCGTATAGTTCTGGATAATTTACTGATATCGCCAGACTCTTTTGATTTTGAAATATTCCTGACTGCACTGAAGTTTAACCCAAGACCTGTAAAGTTATTAACCATTGTAACTGTAGATACATACAATCCATTGAACCCCACGCCGGTAGGACCCAATAGAATTGCAACAATCTTCCCTCTCAGTAAATTAAGCAGTACCTGAAGTATTTTTACCCCCCCAAAGAAGAGGGTAGAGTGAACAATTGTTTTGTATCCGCTTTTATCGCTCATCTCAATTTCTACTTATTAGCATTTAATCCATTTAGCCGAAACCGAATCATATCTTTTAATAACTTTTGCCGGATTTCCCACTGCAACGCAAAATGATTCAATATCTTGAGTTACAACACTGCCTGCACCAATCTGCACCCGTTTCCCAATTTTTACTCCCGGTAAAATTACCGAATTTGAACCAATATGAGATTCTTCGCCTATAATCACCTCTTTTATAACGAGTTCCTGCTCGTTAGAATCCCTCTCACCATCTTCATAGCCGTGATTAAAACCCGAAACAAAGACATTCTGCCCCAAACCCACCTTGTTCCCGAGTTTGACAGGACCAATTAATACAGAGCCTATTCCGACTCTAGACTCATCGCCAATAACTACATCGCCTGCGCCATTATTTACAACAGTGAAATCTTCAATAAGTGAGTATCTGCCTACCTCAAAACGATGCCAAGGGAAGACATCTATTCTTGAGCGACGGCGACGTACAACTGCACCTTTGCCGATTTTATGAAAAAAACTGTTAACAAAGAGCTTAACCCACAATCTTGGTTTGGGGTTTCTTTCAGGTGAGATTAGAAATAAAATGAATCTCTTAAGTCTCGGTCTGTTTTCAAGCATATTAAAAGTTGTTATATATTTCCAATACTTTCTTTGCACTATGTTCCCAAGAGAATTGTTTTACTCTCTCAAGACCCTTTATTATATAGTCTTCCCGTCTGTTTTCATCTTCGAATAGTAAAAGAGCATCTGCAATCTCCCCGGTATTATATGGATCTACCAAAATTGCAGCATCGGCACAAACCTCGGGCATTGCCGAGGTATTGGAAGAGATCACGGGAGTTCCGCAAGCCATTGCTTCAAGTTGAGGAATTCCAAAACTCTCTCTTAATGAAGGGTATAGAAATACTGAAGCTCCCGAATATACGTGAGGCAGATGATTATTTGGTATGTAACCGGCGGCAATTATCTTGTCGATTATACCTAAAGCATTTATTTTTTGTAAGATGTTTACAATGTGCCTTTTATCGAGGTCAGCAACTAGTAGCGGTAATTTTATTGAAGATTTTTGCAAATAAATAGAGTAGGCTTTAAATACTCTTTCACTGTTCTTCTTGGGATCGGTATTTCCCAAAAAGAAAATATAATCTTCTGAACGTGTGTACAATCTCTTAATCTCCGAAGAACTCTCCTGAACTTTAAAATGTTCTCCGACCCCGTTATAAACAGCCATTACATTGGAGTTAGCCATTTCGGGTAAACTTTTAATTCGTTCAGCTTCACTTTGCGAAACAGTTAAAATAAGTTTACACTTCTTAAGAACCTTTGGCACAACCAGTTTTCTGTAGTACCATCCCATGTTCTGATAAAATGATTTGCTGGCAGAAGCTCTTTTTTCTAAGAAAATTACATCATGAAGAGTGAGAATCAGAGGAATCCTACAATAAAGGGGAGCTGTATTGGCCGTACAATGCAAAATATCGGGTTTAATTTTTTTTAAAGCCAGAGGAAGAGCAACTTGTTCCCACAATGGATAAAAGCTGCAATTCACCACTACAATTTTGAAATTGGGAGTTTCGCTCAGAATATCTCTCTCATCACCCGGAGCAGTAATTATGTAGTATTCATTTGTTTTATCGATCTTTTGCAGCTCTTTAATAATTTCGAGAGCAACAAAATCCATCCCGTGTTTATTCTTTCGGAAGATTCTTTGAGCTTCAATTGCAATTCTCATATTATCGTCCTTTTATAGTGTGAATAAATTTCTTGTTGGCACCTTTGATTCTGAAAAAGTTTATTATCGTCAATATAAATATAATCGGTAGTTTTCGCAAAGCTTTTATATTTGACTTTGTAATTAAATAATCCGGAATAACCGCAATCAGTGCGAAAGTCAGCATTAAAAATAAAATCCACCATTTTAATCCCAATAAAGGGAAGAATAGTGAGTTGAATATTGCAATTATAAATATTGTCCCGAGCATTACTACTCTGGGCAAAAGCATCCATTGGACTAACTTGTCGATTAAATCGATATTTAAAGAGAGAACAGCATACGGTAACTCTCCAAGCGATTTTTTAAGTGACCCGAACTGTGTTGCCAGCCATCTTTGACGCTGATTAAAATAGATTCTCTCATTTTTAACCTTTTCGTCATATACATATACAGAATCAAGATAATTTACATAAATTCTGTCTTTAAAGAGCAAGATTTCCAACTCTTTATCCTCGCCTGCCGAATTCAGTTTGAATACATTTTTACAAAACCAATCATATTCGAATACCATACCTGATCCGATTAAAGCAGATGAAATTCCCAATGTGTTGTGTCCCTTCCTGTAAATTGCATTATTTATCTCTTCACTTATAGCATCAAGTATCGAAGTTGTACTACTCAGCTCTTTAGCGCAACGATGAAGCTGAATAGCTCTGGAACCCGAATAGTAGACATTGTTGATCTGCTCTAAAACATCTTTTTCTACAACGTTGTCGGCATCCAGAATCAAAACCAAATCAAATGAACTCTCCTTTTTTGCAATAATTGCCTCTTTTAATGCATTCGCCTTTGAACTGTCGGAGCATTCAATTTTTACCAGAGAGAGAGGAAGTTTCATTAATGCATCATTAGTGACATCTTGCATTTTATCGGAGATTACCAATATTTCAAATTTGTCGGACGGATATTCAATATTAAGAGCCGATTGTACGCTGTCAAAAATTACAGAATCATCTTTATAAGATGGGATAACTATTAAAAACTTAAACTTTGTACGACTTTTTGTGTATTTGGTTCGAGAGTTATAAAAAGAGGCGAGGGCAAAAATGAGTACATAGAATACCGAAAATGCAAAGTATCCGAAAACAACAGCCTCAAAATATTTAATAAATAGTTCCATCGTTCCTGATTATGTACTTTTTAATCTGAAAAAATCTGCAATACCCTTAATGGTAGCAGCAAAAAGGTCAAACCTTCCTTTTAATACACATATTGTAATATCCTTAAAAGCGACAAGCGTAACAAGGTATAAATAAGAGAGATATCTGGTTAATCCCTCTCTGTTTCTCTTAGCCAAAAGCAGTCTGTTACGGGTTTTGAAATATCTTTTAAGTGAATTTTCTCCTCCTCCGGTACTTCTACTCTCTTTATGTATAATATAAGCATTGGCATAATACCAAATCTCAAAACCGGCTGAACGAATTCTGTAACACCAGTCAAGCTCTTCGTAGTATAAAAAAAAGATGTCAGGCAGTAATCCCGCTTTCTCCAGCACCTCTCTTCGGACAACCATTGCCGCTCCATGAGTAAATGAGGTTTGTCCGGAATTTTGAAATTGACCGGAATCTTTTTCTAAATATCCTATAGTTCTGTTTCTCAGAGTAATCTTCGATAAATCAGTAAAACCGGCATATTGAATAACTTTATCGTCCCCTTCAAAATAGATTTTTGGCGATGCTGCTCCAATTTGAGCTCTTTTATCCATAAAATCTACAATACCGTATATCGAATTATCTTCCAGCAGAGTATCATTATTTAACAACATAATGTATCGCCCCGAACTCTTACCTATTCCTAAATTATAACCGCCGGAAAAACCAAGATTCAATGGACTTCTATAGGCAGATACGTTTTTGAAGCGTTCCTTTATTTTTACAGATTCATCTGCTTTTGAACCGTTATCAATAACAATAATTTCATACGAGCAATTGCCCCCGGAGTATTTCTGCATACTCTCCAGTAGTTCCGAAGTATCTTCAAAACCATTATAATTAACAATTATAAAAGAGATATCAATTGGAGAGTAGTTCATTGTTTTCCTCAGATTCTTTTAATTTTAATTGTTGCTCATAATATGGGCTGATAGCTATAATTGCCATACAAGTGAATATAATGAATGAATTTGGAAACTGACCCATAATTTCTATACTGTAAGATGCCACATAAACTCCGGCAAGTCCACATACTAATGATGTAACAATTCCTCTTAATTCAGGATTCTTTAATTTATATACAATTACATATACACCATATATTAAAACAAATACTAATATGAAAATATACAGGGCCAGCCCGACAATTCCGGTTTCCATCCAAATTAAAACGTACCACGAGTCGCTCGGAATCTCCGAAAGATAAGGATTAGCCTTATACCTGATAACTTCGCCGCGGCTCATTCCTATTCCCGATCCGAATGGCTTATCGGCCAGGTAAACTGCAATTTTTTTCTGATTCTCTTTTCTAACCACAAAAGAGGCATCTTCCGAATTAAAGACCGACCTCATTCTTCTGACATAGGAATTTCCATGACCGATATAAGTCTCTTTTAAAAAGAAAAGAGTAATTGAAAGAACTATTACGGCAAATAGAACATTCTTAATTTTGCCCGAAAGCATAGTAAAAACAAGTAAAGCTGTAAAGGGAACAGCGAGAGAACCTCTTGTGCCGGAAATTATCATACCATAGCCGCAGATAATTGCTGTAATAATAAAAAAAGCCTTGTATTTTAAAGAATTACAATGTAAAGAAGAGATTAAAAACACCATCATAGAGAATGCTATTCCTGTTCCAAAATTTGCAGCATCGGTAAAAAATGAGAAGTACCTTATCCCGGAACGAATAATATGAGTACTGCTCCCTCCTTCGTTGAGCCACCGTGTCTCAAAGAAATCGAAACCAAATGTTTTTTGAATAAAAGCTTTCAATACTGCTGTTATACATAGAATTGCCCAAACTACCAGAAACCTCTTTAAATCGCTGTATTTTGATAATAAGATTGATGTAATCATAGTGATTACAAGAAAGTAAACTCCGATTCCACGTACATTTGTAACCCAACCTAAAAGGCTTGTAGACAATGGATTCAAAAGCTGTAAAAAGCAGTATGTAAACCAAATAAAAGCGACAATCGTCACCGGATTAAATGCGTTAGCCAGCTTAAGACCCTTCTCTTTCTTTGCTAACTGAGATATCATTAAAACGATTACAATAATTGTAATCATATCCATAAAAATGCCCGGTGATATACCTCGAATATAGCGGGAAACACCGGAAACATAATAATTAGATATAAAAAGAATCAGAAATGCAAAAAAGGGCCTGTCTGCAATCTTTATCAGAAATATTAAAAGCAGAGGGAAAAAAGAAAATATAAGACCATAAATATAACCAACTCTCACGGTAATATATGTTGCTGCCAGCACAATACCTATAAGGAGAAGATAAGTTATAAATTTTGTGGCGTTACTGAATAATCTGTCAATAATATTCACATTAGGTTTACTTAGATGTTAATCCAAACTGTACGAATCGGTATACTAAACTTCTGAAACGACTATAAGGAGGTAACATTCCGAGAACATTTTCGGAAACCTCTCTGCTGGTATTTGTTAAATATAACACAATCGGTACACCGTTAGATTGCTCCTTGATTCTTTCAAAAGCAATAACATCAATATCCCTCCAGACTTTATCGGCCCGGACCACAAAGATATTCAAAGTGGCATCTCTGAGTAAACCTGTAGGGATTGCCGATTTTCGTACATCAATATGTTCAGCCAGGACAATATCTTCATCATGCAAATCGAGTAATTCGGAATATTTATTGATATAAACATACTCCTTAGATGGATCGAAAACATTGTCGTGCCAGGTTGCAATTTTAATATTCATTCCCATATCGCTCCACATATCACTTAAATGAGAAACCAGGTTCGACTTGCCGTACTGCTCGTCGGGACTTATAAAATTAATGATATTCGGTCGTGCGGCAGAACTTAGGTATGGTACCAAAGCATTCGACATGTAGTTAGTTGCAATTCTGGAAATCTCTCTGTCATACTTACGGAAACGGAACGGATTTTCCTTAGGGAAAACTCCCAAAACCTTTGCAGGGATTAATCGTTCTGCCCTGTTTTTATCTCTTACGGTTCTGTCAAATAACTCAAGGAACAAGAAGAATCCAAGTATCAAAAATATCGATCCAACGTAAGTCGAACCAACAATTAACCTTCTTGCTGTTCTTATTGGCGAAACAGGGAAAAGGGGAGGATTAATCGGTTTGAGTGTGGCAGAAGACATCTGCAAAGTCTTTTGGCGAAGAAGTGCAGTGTTTAAGCTCTCAAGAATATTCAAATAAGACCTTTCGGTTAAGTCAATTTCACGCTCTTTTCGTTTTAATGTAGAACCAATAGGGGAGAAATAAACATATTGATTGTCAAGGCTTTTTCTCACCTCTTCCATAACTTTGACTTCAGAATATGACTTCTCTCTGTTAATAAGTTCGTCAATCCATTGAGTTAAAAATGAGCTCGTTGCTATTCCCTCCCTGCTGAATTTGCTCTTAGCCATCTGATCGGTAAATAATCTGATATCCTCTTCGGCATCCTTCAACTTGCTTTTGTATGAGTTTATCCGGCTTATGTATGAAAGGGAAGAGGAGTCACGTTGTATAAGCTCCAGTCTGGCAACATCGGTACTTAATGCTGTAAGGTTATTAAGTTTATCTAAGAATGTTGTATTATTTTGAATTAACAGAGTTTGATTTTTTATCTTCTCGTCAAGTTCAACAACTGCAGCTTCGGCACTCTTATAGCGTAGCATTGCTTCATTATAAAGTAATTCATAATCACGATAAAGAGAAGAGATTTGTTTCGTCTGTTCAGGATAGTTGATAACTCTTTTTTGTATATAGTATTGAGTTAAAGAGTCTTCCGATAATTTCAGGTGAGTTCCGAGTTTGGCAAGCTCTGCACGGAAATAGGCAATAACATTATTTGTCTCGCCGAATCGCAGGATTTCATACTGGTTTTTAAACTCTTCGGTAAGCAGAACCAATGTATTATAGGCAATTCCGGGATCGTCGCAAGAGTATTTAATTTCCAGCATATCGCTGTTAGATACCCTTTTAACTTCAATCTTACTCAACGCATTATAACTATAGTGCCTGTGATTCCAGTTAAACAGTCCGTAAACAAAGTTTTTTGGGGATGCTTTTTCGTACCTGATAAGATTTTCAACAGTATTACTTTCAGATGTTTTATCAATAAGTTTTTTTACATCTTTTGGAGTTATGTTTTGCAGATGGTTATAATTGCCGGATTTAATATAATTATTGTCCTGCATGGGATTTCCGTTAATCATACCCTGAGCATAGAGACGAAGAGATACCATTCGCAGAGTCGCCTTCGACCTTATTATACTTATCAAATTATCGATTCCGTTATTTACACTGTTCCAATCGACTCTGGTTGCCTCTACACCCGACTCTATTGTGAAACCGGAGGCTACACCTGTATATATCGTAGTATTTACCTCATACACGCGGGGTAAATTTGCCGTAAGAACATATGCAATTAATGTAGTAATTATTGGAAAGATCAATAACCAATATCTAATCTTATAAACAAGCCTCACTATTTGATAAAAGAAATCCATTTACTTGACTATGATTTTAGTGTTTGATAATATCTCAAGTTGTAAAATTGAACGATAAAGTTCCGACTTAATTCTTGCAAGTTCCATATTTGCCTGAACCTGCTGATTTTTGGAAATATTCAATGCCTGAGCGGTAATATTGCCTGCAATATAATCTTTTTGAGCAATTTCAAATTGAGCATTACCTAAATTTGACTGTTCTATAAGATTCTTCAGGACAGAGAGCATCTCTTCTGCCTTAGTATAGAGTTCAATAATTTTAAGCTTCTGATTTTCATACCATTGTCCTTTTGCGTTGTCGGCCTCTTCGATTCTCTTCTTTTGAGTCTTTATTTTATTGCGACGGTCAAAAAAATTGTCCAATGGAATCTTTATTGCACCTCCAAAGTTGTACCACATCTGCTGACTTCCAGAATATTGATTAATGATAGGAGTGCCCAATCCCTCATTATTGTACATATTCATTCCCATCACTCCATATTGGTAAGAACCGAACAGATTAAAATAGCCGAGCCATTTTCTTTTTTCACTTTTAAGAATCAATTCTTCGGCCTCCTTTCTGGTTTCATAGTACTCTATCGTAGAACTGTTTTTAGCCGATTCGAACAATTGTTCGATAGGCGGCAATGTAACCATAAGTAACCTCTCGGTGTTTTCCGATTGAGCATACAGACTGTTTTGCAGTAATATAAATATAATAAATATTAAACCTGTTTTTTTCATACAATTGTTATTAATCAGACATTCTCTTTCTGAATAAATGAAAAGAGAGTTTTGAAAATTATTTTAATATCCATTAACATTGTGTAATTCTTCGCATAATAGACATCAAGTTGTTTTCTCTCTTCCGGCGATAATCTGCCTGAATCGCCTCTTTTCTCTACTTGCCAAAGACCTGTCAGTCCGCTTGGGCCCATAAAACGATCGATATATTGATCGGAAGTTAGTTTTTCGGCTTCGTACAAAGGCAAAGGACGATTTCCTACAACCGACATATCTCCTTTAAAAATGTTAATCAATTGGGGAAGCTCGTCTATGCTGAGCTTTCTAATTATTCTTCCAACTACGGTTATACGCGGATCGTTTTCAAATTTAACAAAATTATTGTTCTCACTGTCAGTTTTTTTCTTGAGGTAAAGACTTTCGGGAAGAATTTCATCATCGGTAAAAAATAGAACCTCTTCGTTGAAAGGAATCTCATGCTGGAATTCATTAAATTTATGTCCGGAAATTGTCTCAAATTCCTCTTGGTCAATTTGATTATATTGATTGTACTTTAAGAACTCCTTAATTCTTTTGTCGGAGTCTTTGTACATTGACCGGAATTTATAAAAATCAAAAACTTTGTAATTACTGCCCACTCTTTTTGATTTATATATAACAGGCCCTTTACTTTCTAACAATATTGCAATTATTGTTATTAGAATTAAAGGCGAAAGAATAATTACGGCAATTGTAGAAAAAAATATGTCAAAAATTCGTTTACTAACAGGACAACAATAAATTGTGAGAGCAATTTCATTTTTTGTCGCAGATTGAATAAGAGCCTGATTCCTGTAAACAAAATCAATTCCGTTTTTTAATCTTTTTTCAGATACATTTATCGGTGACGTATCTCTTATTCCTGCCCTCTGGTATTCAACAATCTCATGTTGCTCAATTTTGTCTATAATCAGAACCAAATAAGCCGCAGGGAATTTCTCTTTTAAGTAGCTGATTTTTTGACGGTCTGATTCAATTGTGCTCTTTTCTATAAAAATAATTAAAGGCAATTTGCCGTAATCTATTTGAGCAATCTCTTCGATTTTGTGACAATCATCTGAATGAAAAAAATCAAAACTCAAAATATCCCGGTAATGTGCTATTACAGCGGCCTTGTTTCCGAGATATAGAATTTCTACTTTCAAGTTACGATTTTTTTAAGTCTTACTCTTAGTTCCATAGGATTGAAGGGCTTGGAAATATAATCGCGAGCCCCTTTTTCCAACAGTGCAATCTTTTGATTGGTATTGTCTTCACTTGATAGAATTACTACAGGGATTGATTTAAACAGATCATTTTTTTGAATATAATCCAAAAATTCAACGCCGTTCATGTTAGGCATATGTATATCTGTCAATATAATATCGGGGAAATTACCCTCCTGCAGCCAAGCAATTGCCGGAATTGGATCTTCAAAATAGATACATTCGAACTGCTCAGAAATATAAACACTAATGATTTTTGCAATCGTAGGTTTGTCGTCTATAATCAACAATTTCTTTTTCACACAAGGAGATGTTTTAATTTTCGTAAATTTACCACAAATTTAGTAAAAGTTGGCCATTTACTTCGATATACAACCCCTGTATTGTCATATTTATCAAAAGTATTACAAAAGATTAACATTATTAACCGTAAATTGAAAACAATCATGGGATTTAAGGCAATTCGACTTTATCTGAAAACTTTAACAATCATCACGTCGTTGGTTGTTCTTCTGTTCGTGACAATTGTTCCAAGGCTCAATTTTGCATCAGCAACGCATTTTAATGCCATTCAATTTATTGCTGTATTTACGCCGGTAGTTTTAGCGATTAATTTATTACTTTTCTTAGTTTTTGCAATAAGATTAAAGTGGTGGATTATAATTCCAATACTTACATTTCTGATAAACATCCCAACAGTAAAGACATACTTTGGATTTAATTTTTTTAATTCGAAAGAGACAAGTAATAAAACTCTAAAACTTTCAACTTATAACGTTAATTATTTCACATATCAAAATGAGACAGTGAATGTGTCAAAAGTTGCACGATTTGCCAAATTGAATAACATCGATATATTTGCGATACAAGAATTTGAAACTAACTCTTATTACAACGAAAAAGAGATTCTGGATGAATTCGATTTTATGCCATACTCTTCGGCCCAGCTTGTTGATTTTAAAGAGAATGGACTAATTATATTCAGCAAATTTCCGATAATAAGGAGTAAAACAATTAATTTCCCGGGTACTAACAATGGTTGTGTTTGGGCAGATGTTTTATTTGACGGCGATACTGTAAGAGTTCTAAATAACCATCTGCAAACAACGGGAGTAAGCAAAAGCGTTAAAGAGGGATTGATTCCGCTTTATAAAAGAGCTAAAGATAATTTCAAAAAAAGGGCAGTACAGGTTAACGAAGTCAGAAAATTTATTGATACTTCAAGATATCCTATAATTGTTTGTGGCGATTTCAATGATACTCCCAAAAGTTATGCCTATTACAAATTGAAAGGCAACAATTTACAAGATTCATTTATTGAAGCAGGAAAAGGACCGGGAGGAACATTCCTCTCAAAATTGTTAATGAACAGAATTGATTATGTCTTACACTCCGGAGAGTTTAATACGCTAATATTCAATATTTTGTCTACAGATTTAAGCGATCATAAACCGCTTATTGTTGAAATGGAATATCGAAACTGAAAGTAGATCCAACCTCTTCCTGAGATTCAAACCAAAGACTTCCGCCGTTCCTTTTAACAAACTCCTTGCACAAAAGCAAACCAAGCCCTGACCCACCTTCATGATCGGTACCATGACTTGAATAGTGAGATTCCGTATTAAAAAGTTTACTCTGCTTGTCTTTGCTGATTCCCACACCATGGTCTTTTACGTCAATAATGAGTTTGCTTTCCGTTTCAGTAAGAATAACATCGATTGTAGATCCCTCGTAACTGAATTTGATTGCATTATTCAGAAGATTTCTCAATACCGATTTTATCATATCGATGTCAATTCTTGCCTCTTGTGTGGTATGCCCTGTGAGGTTAATCTTTATATTTTTAAGTTTTGAAACACCTTTAATTGATTCAATTACACCATATACCAGATTCATTAAATCTACATTGTTCTGGAAAACAGTATTCAAAGTTCCTGTTTGGCTCTTAGTCCATTTAAGCAGATTATCGAGCAAATTGAAGCTGTCTTCGGTAAGATTATTTGCCATCATTAACAATTCGTAGATGTCCGGTTTGAGACTATTCTTAGGTATGTTGCTTATTAACAGAT